>NZ_DASSCY010000255.1:0-16232 GCF_035697385.1 Mycobacterium sp.
CGACGCTGCGGCGCGGGCGGTAATCGCGCGCAAGGGCATTCTGGCGACGACGATTTCGGATATCGCCGCCGAAGCGGGCAAGTCCACGGCGTCGTTCTACAACTACTACGACTCCAAAGAGGCGATGGTCCGTGAGTGGGCCGTGCGGTTCCGCGACGAGGCCCGGGAACGGTCGCGGGCCGCCGCCAAGCCGGGGCTGACCAACTGGGAGCGCTCGTACGAGGCAGCGGCCGCGCACTGGAACACGTACCGCCATCGGCTGGCCGAGATGATCAGTGTTTCGCAAATGGCCATGATCAGCGACGACTTCGCCGAATACTGGAACGACATCTGCTCACTGCCGATCGGTTTGGTCACGGAGATGGTGAAACACGCTCAACACCACGGCTTTTGTGAGGGCGACGACCCGCATCTCGTCGCCGTCGCGATGGTGTCGATGCTCAACCAGTTCTGTTACACCCAGCTGTCCGGGGACTCCGCAGCCAATTCGGTCGACGACGAAGCCTGCGTCACCACGCTGGCCAACATCTTCCACCGGACGATCTACTACGAGGGGGCCGGGCCGTCATGACCAAAACACCGCCGGCATCCGGAACACCCGGCGTCACCCGCGAGTTCGTCGGCATGGACTCCCCCACCGCGCGGCGAGCGGGTGCCGGCGGCCATCCCTGCCAAGGCCTCTACTACCGCGGCGTCGGGCGCAAGCCGAAGGTCGCGATCATCGCCACCCACTATCAGATCGACTTCTCCGAGCACTATCTCGCCGATTACATGGCCACCCGCGGAATCGGCTTCCTGGGTTGGAACACCCGCTATCGCGGATTCGAAAGCAGCTTCCTGCTCGACCATGCCCTGGTGGACATCAGCGTCGGCGTGCGCTGGCTACGCGAGGTGCAGGGCGTGGAAACGATTGTGTTGCTCGGCAATTCCGGGGGCGGCTCGCTGATGGCCGCTTATCAGGCCCAGGCGGTGGACCATCACGTCACGCCGCTGGCCGGCATGCGGCCCGCGGCCGGGCTCAATGATCTGCCGCCCGCCGACGGCTACGTGGCCAGCGCCGCCCACCTGGGCCGACCCGACGTGCTGACCGCCTGGATGGACGCGTCGGTCGTCGACGAGAACGACGCGCTCGCAAGCGATCCCGACCTTGACCTGTTCAACGAGGACAACGGGCCGCCGTACTCGGCCGACTTCGTCCAGCGCTATCGCGCGGCGCAGGTCGAGCGCAACAACTCCATCACCGACTGGGCCGAGGGCGAACTCAAGCGGGTACATGCCGCAGGCTTTTCCGATCGTCCCTTCACCGTGCTGCGGACATGGGCCGATCCGCGCATGGTGGATCCTGCGCTGGAACCGACAAGGCGGCCCCCGAACATGTGCTACGCCGGCATCCCCGTCAAGGCGAATCGGTCGGCGCACGGCATCGCCGCGTCCTGCACTCTGCGCAACTGGATCGGCATGTGGAGCCTGCGCCATGCGCAGACCCGCGCCGAGCCTCATCTGGCCCGCATCAACTGCCCCGCGCTGGTGATCAACGCCGATCAGGACACCGGTGTGTACCCGTCGGATGCGCAGCGCATCTATGACGCCCTGGCCAGTACGGACAAGGCGAAGTGCGCCGTCGACACCGACCACTACTTCACCACCCCGGGGGCGCGTAGCGAGCAGGCCGATACCATCGCCAAGTGGATCGCGAAACGGTGGCGCTAGCCGTCGGCTCTTCGCGCAAGCGCTCATCGCTGAGAGTCCTCGCGCATTTCAGACCGGGCGACAAGGTCACCGAATTCCTTGCGCCAGAAACGGATTGGCTCGACATTCGGTATTGCGCCGAAGATGACGACGATACGCTCTACCGTGAGCTGCCCGATGCCGAGGTGATCTGGCACGTGCTGCGGCCACTGTCAGGTGCTGACCTCCAGATGGCGCCCAAGCTGCGGCTGGTGCAGAAAATGGGAGCCGGGGTCAACACCATCGACGTCGACACCGCGACGCGCCTTGGCATCGCCGTGGCGAACATGCCAGGCGCGAACGCGCCGTCGGTGGCCGAGGGCACCGTGCTGCTGATGCTTGCCGCGCTGCGCCGGCTGCCCGAACTGGACCGGGCCACCCGCGAAGGCAAGGGCTGGCCGTCCGATCCCAGCCTCGGCGAGACCGTGCGCGACATCGGCGGCTGCACCGTCGGGCTGATCGGGTACGGCAACATCGCCAAGAGCGTCGAACGGATTGTGCTGGCGATGGGTACTCCGCCTGAAAAGGTGCTGCACACCAGCACCCGCGACGACGGCCATCCCGGCTGGCGAACGCTGCCCGACCTGCTGGCAGCCAGCGACATCGTCTCCCTGCATCTGCCGCTGACCGACAAGACTGCCGGCATGCTCGACGCCGAGGCGCTGGGCAACATGAAGCCCGATGCGGTGCTGGTCAACACGTCGCGCGGCGCGATCATCGACGAGACGGCCCTGGTCGACGCGCTGCGTCGGGGCGGCTTGGCTGCCGCCGGCCTCGACGTGTTCGCCGTCGAACCGGTAGCGCCGGACAACCCGCTGCTGAGCCTGTCCAACGTCGTGCTCACCCCGCACGTGACCTGGTACACCGCCGACACCATGCGGCGCTACCTGGCCGAAGCCGTGGACAACTGCCGGCGCCTCCGCGACGGCCGGGACCTGGCCAACGTCGTCAATCAGCGCGGGTAGCCTGGTCCCAACCCACCGGTTATTAGGGAAGGCAACGTGGCATGCCCATTGCAATAGCTTCTGAGCACAACGACCTGGCCGATTCGGTGCGGTCCCTGGTGGCGCGGGTGGCGCCGTCGGACGTGCTGCACGAAGCCCTGGAATCCCCGATCCCCAACCCGCCGCCGTACTGGAAGGCAGCCGCGGAGCAGGGTCTGCAAGGTGTACACCTGGCGGAATCCGTTGGGGGACAAGGCTTCGGAATTCTCGAGCTGGCGATCACCATCGCCGAATTCGGCTACGGCGCGGTGCCGGGCCCGTTCGTTCCTTCGGCGATCGCCAGCGCGCTGATCGCCGCGCACGACCCCGACGCCAAGCTGCTCAACGACTTGGCGTCCGGCAATGTCATCGCCGCCTACGCCATCGACTCGGGGCTGACCGCCACCAGGCACGGCAAAGGTGACTCGGCTGGCCTGGTCATCCGCGGTGAGGTGCGCGCGGTGCCCGCCGCGGCGCAGGCGTCGGTCATGGTGCTGCCGGTGGCCATCGACAGCGGCGAAGAATGGGTGGTGCTCGACGCGGACGCCCTTGAAATCGAGCCTGTCAAGAGCGTCGACCCGCTGCGGCCACTGGCCCATGTGCGCGCCAATGCCGTCGAGGTCGGCGACGACCGCGTGCTGAGCAACCTGAGCCGGACCCTGGCCCGGGCGCTGATGTCGACCCTGCTGGCGGCCGAGGCAATCGGCGTCGCGCGCTGGGCCACCGACACCGCGGCGGCATACGCCAAGATCCGCGAGCAGTTCGGCCGTCCCATCGGCCAGTTCCAGGCCATCAAACACAAGTGCGCCGAGATGATCGCCGACACCGAGCGCGCCACCGCCGCGGTGTGGGACGCCGCCCGCGCCATCGACGAGTTTCGTGAAACCGGTTCGGACGACAGCGCATTCGAGTTCGCCGCCGCGGTGGCAGCCACGTTGGCGCCCACCGCCGCGCAACGCTGCGCACAGGACTGCATCCAGGTGCACGGCGGCATCGGCTTCACCTGGGAACACGACGCAGGCGTCTACTATCGCCGCGCGCTGGTACTGGCCGCCTGCTTCGGCCGCCACGCGGACTACCCGCAGCAGGTCGTCGACGTCGCAACCAGCACCGGAACACGCGCCCTGAACATCGATCTCGATCCTGAAACTGAGAAGCTGCGTGACGATATCCGCGACGAAGTCGAGAGGCTCAAGGCGATTCCCCGCGAGGAGCGGGCTGCAGCGATCGCAGAGGGCGGGTGGGTACAGCCGCACCTGCCGCTGCCGTGGGGTCGCGGCGCGGGTCCCGTCGAGCAGATCATCATCGCCCAGGAGTTCAACAGCGGTCGGGTGCGGCGCCCCGCGATGGGCATTGCCGCCTGGATCATTCCGTCGATCGTCGCGTTCGGTACCGACGAGCAGCAGCAGCGGTTCCTGCCTCCGACGTTCCGCGGCGAGATGATCTGGTGTCAGCTGTTTTCCGAGCCGGGCGCGGGTTCCGACCTGGCCAGCCTGACCACCAAAGCCACCAAGGTGGACGGCGGCTGGCGGATCACCGGCCAGAAGATCTGGACCACCGGCGCGCAGGTCTCCGAATGGGGCGCGCTGCTGGCGCGCACCGACCCGAGTGCGCCGAAACACAACGGCATCACCTACTTCCTGCTGGATATGAAAAGCGATGGCGTCGAGGTGAAGCCGTTGCGCGAGCTGACCGGAAACGCGATGTTCAACACGGTCTTCATCGACGACGTGTTCGTTCCCGACGACCTGGTGCTCGGTGAGGTGAACCGCGGCTGGGAGGTCAGCCGTAACACGCTGACCGCCGAGCGGGTGTCGATCGGCAGCAGCGAACCGCCGTTCCTGCCCAGCCTCGATGGCTTCGTGGAGTTCATTCGCGATGGCCACTTCGACCAGATCGGTCAGAATCACGCCGGGCGGCTGATCGCCGAGGGGCACGCGGCCAAGGTGCTCAATATGCGCTCGACGCTGATGACACTGGCCGGCAGCGACCCGATGCCCGCGGCCGCGATCTCCAAGCTGCTGTCGATGCGCACTGGCCAGGGTTACGCCGAGTTCGCGGTGTCCTCGTTCGGCACCGACGGCGCGATCGGCGATTCCAATGAGCTGCAAGGCAAATGGGCGGAGTATCTGCTGGCCAGCCGCGCCACAACGATTTACGGTGGCACATCGGAGGTGCAGCTCAACATCATCGCCGAGCGGCTGCTTGGGCTGCCCCGCGATCCGTAAGGTTGCGTTGCTCTCGCAGAGATTGCATCCAGGGTCGTGAACGACGGAAAATCACAGCCCTAGATGCAATATCGCGGAAGGAAACGCCCACGAGCGCGGATGTCACGCTGCGGCAACTGAGGTACTTCGCCGTCCTCGGCGAGGAACTGAACTACCGTCGCGCCGCCGAGCGACTGTTCATCACCCAGCCCGCGCTGTCGACGGCGATCAAGCAGCTCGAGCATCAACTCGGCGTCATGCTGTTCACCCGCACCACCCGCGAAGTGGCGCTGACCGAGCTAGGGCGGGCGTGGTTGCCGCGCATGCAGGAAGCGCTGCACGGTGTGGACGCCGCCGTCGACCACCTGGCCGCGCTGTCGGGCAACAATCGTCAGCGCATTCGGCTGGGCTACTTCCTCGGCACGGGCGCCGATCTGTTGTATCGCATCGTGCGCCACTTCGAGTCGGCCTATCCAGACATCAGCGTCGAGCCGACGGAATTCGACTTCTCCGATCCCACTGCAGGTCTGGCCGACGGCACCACGGAGGTCGCCCTCACCCGGTCGCCTCTCGACCTGCCCGATCACCGGATGTTTGTCCTCGACCGAGACGACTGGGTGGCGTGCCTGCCCCGGGACCACCGGCTGGTTGGCCGTGCTGAGGTGGATATCTCTGAGCTTTTCGACGATCCCATCGTGTGCGCTCCTGACAGTGCCGGTGGCTGGCGGGATTACTGGATCGCCGCGGACGCCAGGGACCGGCCGGCCAAAATCGCCGCCGTCGCCGCCACCTATGAAGCCGAGACCACCTACATCGCACGTGGTCTCGGGATCAGCTTCACCACAGAGTCCGTCTCACGACTCTATGACCGGCCGGGCATCGCGTATGTGCCGATCCGCGATCGCACCAGCTACATCGGACTCGTCTGGAATCCAGCGGACGTGAGCCCTCAAGCAGAGACGCTGGTGAACCACGTGGAGACGCAGTGGGAATTCGCCGAGGGCCAGGGCGTGGAGCGGCCCGCGAGCTATCACTGATAAAGAACGGTTATCAGTACATCAGATATTGGAACTTCCGCGACGCCCACTTCCAGGGTTTTCTCACTGCATGACTGACACCGCTCCACCCGTCACGCCTGCGGCGCCGATAGGCGACGAGGATGCCAAGCTCGCCGAGTTCGGCTACAAACAGAGACTCGACCGCTCCGTCGGGACGCTGGCGTCGTTCGCGATCGGTTTCGCCACCATCAGCGCGACGACCGCCGTCTTCACCGGCTTCGGCGCGGGATACTTCACCGCAGGCGCGCCGTTCGTGTGGACGCTGCTCATCGCCGGCGCGGTGTTCATCATCTGGGCCGCGATCGCCGCGGACCTGACCGCCAAGATTCCGCTGGCCGGCTATGCCTACCAGTGGGCGAGCCGGATCCACGGATCGAACCTCGCCTGGTTCACCGGCATCTCCGCGCTGATCGGCTGGGTGTGTGGGATGACCGGCGTCAGCTACATCCTGTCCGGGTACCTCGGCGGGCTCTTCGGCTGGTCCATGAGCCAGACCGCGCAGATCCTGGTGGCGATCGGCGTGATGTCGGTCTGCGTGCTGATCAACCTCTACGGTGTCCGGTTCGCCACCATGGTCAACAACATCGGAGTCAGCCTCGAACTGGTGATCACCGTCGGAGCGACCGCCCTTGTCGCGATCATCGCGTTCTCCGCGCCCGAGAACCATCAGCCGTTCTCCGTGCTGTTCACCGGCGGAACCTCGGAGGGCGAGGGCGCGTATGTGCTTGCGTGGCTTGCCGCTTCGCTCGGACCGTTCTTCGGGTTGATCGGCGTCGAGGCCGGCGCGGATGTGGCCGAGGAGACCAAGGCCGCTCGATTCGTGATCCCCCGGATGATGTTCTATGCGCTGGCGACGTCGATCGTCATCGAGTTGCTCATGTACATCGTGTTTGTGCTGGCGATCCGCGATGCGGACGCCGTCGCGGCGAACTCCGCCGCACCGATCGAGGAGATCATCAGCCAGCAGGTCGGCCCCGGGGTCACCAGAATCATTGTGGCGGTTGCGCTTACCAACCTGTTGGCCTGCATCCTGGCCAATATCCTGGTGGCGAGCCGACTGACCTACTCGATGGCCCGCGACAACATGCTGCCGTTCTCACATGTGTGGCGTCACGTCTCACCTAAGCGGCGCAGCCCCACGTTCGTCGTGCTCGGGCTTGGCTGCCTGTCTACGATCCTGCTGTTGTCAGCGTTGGTCAGTGAGCGTGCATTCACTTACATCCTCGGCATCTCGTCGCTGGCGGTCTTCGTGACCTACGTGCTGCAGACCTTCGGCGTCATCGTCGGGGCGCGGCGCGGCACCATCCCGGCCGCCGAGCCCGGCACCTTCGACCTCGGCCGCGCGCGGATGGCGATCTACATCGTCGGCCTCATCGCGTTCACCGCCGTGGCCGCGGCGCTCGTCTTACTGCCGCAGTTCGCGGGCAACGGCTGGGTTTTCCTCGGAATCATCGCGGTGGCCGCCCTCTGGTGGGCCACCGGCCTCCGCGCCCGGCTGCGCCGCGGCGATGCAGGCCCCAACTACGCTGACACGAAAGGACTTTGATGACCACCGACGTCGAATACAACACCAGCAACCTGGTCAGCGTCGAACCGGGCGCGATCCGGGAGGACACCCCGCCCGGATCGGTGATCCAGTACAGCGACTACGAACTGGATTACGCGAGCCCGTTCGCAGGCGGCGTGGCGTGGATCGAAGGCGAGTATGTACCCGCATCGGAAGCGCGGATCTCGATCTTCGACACCGGATTCGGCCACTCCGACCTGACCTACACCGTTGCACATGTCTGGCACGGCAACATCTTTCGGCTCGGCGACCACATCGACCGACTGCTCGACGGGGCCGCGAAGCTGCGGTTGCAGACGGATCTGACCAAGGACGACCTGGCGACCATCGCCAAGCGGTGTGTCAGCCTGTCGCAGCTGCGCGAGTCGTTCGTCAACCTGACCATCACGCGTGGCTACGGAAAACGCAAGGGCGAGAAGGACTTATCCAAACTGACGTCGCAGGTGTACGTCTACGCGATCCCATACCTGTGGGCGTTCCCGCCGCACGAGCAGATCTTCGGCACCACGGCGATCGTTCCTCGGCACGTCCGCCGCGCGGGACGCAATACCGTCGACCCGACCGTGAAGAACTACCAATGGGGTGATCTGACCGCGGCCAGTTTCGAGGCCAAGGACCGAGGCGCGCGCACCGCGATCCTGCTCGACGCCGACGGTTGCGTGGCCGAAGGCCCGGGATTCAACGTGGTGATCGTCAAGGACGGCAAGATGGCATCCCCGTCGCGCAATGCGCTGCCCGGCATCACCCGCAAGACCGTGTTCGAGCTGGCCGACGAGATGGGCATCGACGCCACCCTGCGCGACGTCACCAGCCGCGAGTTGTACGACGCCGACGAACTGATCGCGGTCACCACCGCGGGCGGGGTCACGCCGATCGTGTCGCTGGATGGCGAACCGCTGGGCGATGGGACGCCGGGACCTGTCACCGTGCTGTTGCGCGACAGGTTTTGGGCGTTGATGGACGAACCGTCACCGCTGATCGAGGCGATCGACTACTGAGACTGCGAAAGCGTCAATGATTCGCTTGTCCGCAGGTGTACCGTCGAATTGTTGGTCTAGGGGAACGGTTGGCACCAATGATGAGCACCGGTGGACGACGCATATCTCGACTATTGATCACCACGGCGGCAGCGCTCGCATTCACCGTCGCACCGACGGTCATGCTGAGCAACGCGGCACCGGAAGCGCATGCTCAGCCGTGCTACAACGGCGTCGTCCCCGGCAACCCGTACGTCCCTAGCTGCACCCTTCCTGGCCCGCAGCACAAGATCCGCGGTTCGGCGCCTGATGCCGCCGCGATCATCGCGTGCAAGAACTGGCCCGGCTGCCTGTCCTGGTACGTCAACGGACCCTGACGGGCATGACGCAGGACGCTGAAAAGCGCTTCGACCGTCCTGGCGCCTTTCATGCAGCGGCCACCTATGTGGGTGTGGTGGTCGCCGTGGCCGGCGTCGCGCTCGCGATATATGCCCTTGCCGCAAAGGAATCCGTTGTTATCGCCTCCGCTGTGCCTGCGATCCTGTTCATCGGCGGAGTCGGCGCGTTCGTCAAGACCTACCGGCTATGGAAGGCCGAAGGCGCGTGGGTCGCCTGGCAGGGCGCAGGCTGGTTCCTGCTCACCCTGATGCTGGTGTGCCTGTCCGTTCCCGGCGCGGCGATGATGGCCAGCTAGGGCGTCGCCCATTTCTGCATGAGAGTTGTTGGATCGCGGAAATCACGACGCTCATGCAGATCTCGCGGTACGGCACCGCTGCGTTATTCCACTTCTGCCTATTCGTCGTCTCCGCCGACGGAAATCTCGCGCAGCTCCCGCTTCAGAATCTTTCCCGTCGGGTTTCGGGGCAGCTCGTCGAGGAAGACCACCTCGCGCGGCACCTTGTAGCGGGCCAGGTGGTCTTTGACGTAGCTCTTGATGTCGTCCTCACCGACGCTGGCGCCCTCGGCCTTGACCACGAACGCCCGCAGCCGGTGACCCCACTCCTTGTCCTCGACGCCCAGCGCGGTGGCCTCCACGACGTCGGGATGGCCACTGATGAGGTCTTCGACCTCGGCGGGGAAGACGTTCTCCCCGCCGGAGACGATCATCTCGTCGTCGCGGCCGCTGACGTACAGCAGACCGTGCTCGTCGAAATATCCGACGTCGCCAGAGGACATCAGCCCGTCGATGATCTGTTTGTGACCGCCGCCGGTGTAGCCCTCGAACGGGAAGAAGTTGCCGACGAAGATCCGGCCGACCTCCCCCTGAGGCAGCTCGTTGCCGTTGTCGTCGAGAATCTTGACCTTCACGCCCTTGACCACAGGCCCCACCGTCGCCGGATTGATCGAAAGGTCCTTGGGCCGCGCGATGGTCGCGAACGCGATCTCGGTCGACCCGTACAAGTTATAGACAACGGGCCCAAGCTCTTTGAGCGCACGGGTCGCCAGCTCGGCGCCGAGCTGCGAACCGGACACGAACACGATCCGCAGCGACGACAGGTCGGGCTTGCGCTCCATCCCCTCGAGCGCGTCGAGGATGCGCGACAGCATGACCGGCACGACGACCATCGCCGTCACCTTGTGCTTCTCGATGTCGGCGAGCACGTTGGCCGGCTTGAAGCGGCGGCGCAACACCAACGTCGTGCCCAGCATCATCGCGATGGTGGCGTGCAGGAACCCCAGCGCGTGGAACATCGGCGCGGGCAGCGATGTCACCTCGTTGGCCTTGAACGGCACGTGTGAGAGCACGCCGCCGATCGGCGCCAGCGTGGGCGGAGTGCTTCGGTTGGCGCCCTTGGGCGTTCCGGTGGTCCCACTGGTCAGGATGATGATCGACGAATGCTTCGTCGCCTTCGGCGCAGGCTTGTTGTTGCTGCGCGAGATCAGATCTTCGAGCGTCTCGTCCGTGCTGGCCGACGGGTCGTCTGAATCGGGATTCTTGCCGAGGGCGCGCAGCTTTCCCAGCGGTGGATCGGACTTGGAAACGGCGGCGCAGTACTCGTCGTCGTAGATGATCAGCTTGGCGCCTTCGCGCTCGGAGACTTCCTTGATCTGCGGTCCCGAGAACTCGCTATTGAGAAGGATGATGCGGGCTCCGGTGCGGGCAGCGCCATAGACGGAGATCAGGAACCACCGGTGGTTGCGGGCCAGGATCGCGACCCCATCACCACCCTTGACGCCCATTGCCAGCAGGCCGTTGGCGACGGTGTGCGCGGCGTCGTCGAGTTCTTTGAAGGTGATCTCGCCGTCGTCGTCGATGACCGCGGTGCGTTCGGGGGTTCGGCGGGCGTTGAGCGCGGGGATCATGCCGAACTCGCCCCACCGCCGGATGTCGGCGACCATGGCGGCGATGTTCTGCGGCGGCTCGAGTTTGAACGCGCCGGCTCCGAACATCTTCATCAGATAGTGCAGCTCGGCGGAGCCCCGTTCGGCCAGCTGCTGGGCCTTGGCCGCCGCCTGCAACGGAAGATCAGTTAGCTTCGGCATGCGCCCACACTATGTGACCGCCGTCGCATCGCGTTCGGAAACTTCTGCGGAATTACCATGGCGGTATGGCCGGATCCCCGTCGAAGGGAACGTTCCTTGACGTGGACGGTCGACAGGTGCCCATCACCAATCCTGACAAGGTCGTTTTCCCGGATTTCAACGGACGGCCGAGTGTCACCAAGATGGACCTGATGCGCTATTACCTCGCCGTCGCGGACGGCGCGCTGCGCGGTGTCGCCGGCCGGCCGATGATGCTCAAGCGGTTCGTCAAGGGCATCACCGAGGAGGCCGTTTTCCAGAAGCGCGCGCCGGAGAAGCGGCCGGATTTCGTCGACGTCGCCGAACTGAAATACGCCTCAGGCACGTCGGCCAAAGAAGCAGTCATCCACGACGCCGCAGGACTTGTGTGGGCGGTCAACCTCGGCTGTGTCGACTTCAACCCGCACCCGGTGCACGCCGACGATCTCGCCCATCCCGACGAACTGCGCGTCGACCTCGACCCGATGCCGGGCGTCACATGGCGCCAGATCGTCGACGTCGCGCTGGTCGCCCGCGAGGTGCTTGAGGACCATGGGCTGACCGCGTGGCCAAAGACATCGGGTTCTCGCGGTTTCCACATCTATGCGCGGATCGAGCGACGCTGGCCGTTCAAGCAGGTTCGGCTGGCGGCTCAGACGGTGGCCCGCGAGGTGGAGCGCCGGGCCCCGGAATTGGCGACGGCCCGCTGGTGGAAGGAGGAGCGCGAGGGCGTCTTCGTCGACTTCAACCAGAACGCCTTCGACCGGACTGTCGCTTCGGCGTACTCGGTGAGGGCCACGCCGGATGCCCGGGTGTCCACGCCGCTGTTCTGGGACGAAGCGCGGGACTGCCGGCCCGAGGAATTCACGATCGCGACCGTCCCTAAGCGGTTCGAGGACGGCGGTGATCCCTGGGAGGGCATCGACGACCGCCCCGGCGCGCTGGATGGGCTGCTCGAGCTGGCCGAGCGGCTCGGCCCGGCGGAAAAGGCGCCTAAGGGCGCGAAGAAGGGCACGGGCAGACGTCAATCGAGCATGCCGCTGATCGAAATCGCCCGCACCAAGACCAAGGACGAGGCGATGGCCGCGCTCGACGAGTGGCGCGCACGTTACCCGTCAGTAGCCGAAAAGCTAGAGCCTGCCGATGTTCTCGTCGACGGTATGCGGGGGCCGAGTTCGATCTGGTACCGCATCCGGATCAATCTGCAGCATGTGCCCGAAGGCGAACGGCCGGCGCAACAGCCGTTGCTGGCTGATTACAACCCGTGGGAAAACTACACAGGGGCCCAACAGCTGCGCGGCAGCTGACCCTTACTGAAGTATTAGCTACTACTCCCCACAGCCTTAAGTTCTCACATTAGCTTTGGGAACAAGTTGAGGTGCTTGAGGGGAGGCAGCAGATGTACGGCAATCCGACATTCGACTGCGCTGGCGCCCAGATCCGGGGATTCTGTCGCCAGCTGGCGACGGTGGTGGCGATCAACGGTGACGTCGACGGCGTGAACATCGATCGCGTTACGGAGTACACGCGCCGCTTCATCCTCACGGAGAAGCCGTTTGTGCTCGACCTGAGCGGTGTGAATTCGTTCTCGTCACAATGTGTTTCGCTCCTGTACACCCTCGACGAGGGCTGCTTCCACGCTGGAGTGGAATGGTGCCTGATCGCGAGTCGGTCCGTTATCGACGCGCTACACGCCGGCGATCGCGCGACCTTCCCAATGGCGGACTCGGTGCCCGACGCGCTGCACCACTTCGCCGACAGGATCGACGAGCGGCGCCGGTTGCTGCCGCTGCTCACCAAGAAGACGGCCTAAAGAGAGCAGATGACAACGTGCTAATCGACATTCGGTGGCTGGCCTTCCTGTTGCACCGCCGGCAGAAGTCAGCGTCGCGGTTCGACTGCGAGCAGATAGCGATTGCGGCCTGACCTTTCGCCCTCCAAGCGGCCGTTTGCCGGCCTCCGACTACTGAAGGCGATCCCGTTGCACTTTCGATAAGGTGCAGAGGTGACCGACGCCTATTACGAGCTGCTTGACCCGGATGATGCGCTCGGCGAGAAGTTCAGCGCGTCCGACCATGTGATCAGCACGTGGGGACCGACGATGCAGAATGCCGCGCCGGTATCGGCGCTGCTGGTGCGTGCGCTCGAGCGGTGCTCGCCACGTGGTGGCAGTCGACTGAGCCGGGTGGTCGTGGATCTGCTCGGGCCGGTGCCTATGACCGATCAGCTCTGGGTCCGCGCGAGTGTCAGTCGACCTGGCACGAAGATCGAACTGCTGGACGCCGAGATGCTGGCCCCTGGTCCTGACGGCCAGCCCAGGCCGGTCGCGAAGGCCGGCGCGTGGCGCTTCGCGGAGCATGACACCGAGGAGTTGGTCTTCGCGGCTGTCCCGCCGCTGCGTCCGATATCCGAGGGACGACGGCGCCACGTAGACGACAACGCGAATCAGACCTATATCCAGAGCCTGGACTGGCGCTGGCTCAACGACATCCTTTACGACGTGCCCGCCGAGTGCTGGGCCAGGCCGGTCGTGGACCTCGTCAAGGGCGAAACGATGACGCCGATGGAGCGCCTCTTCGCGATCGCTGACATCGCCAACGGCATGGGCAGCAGGCTGTCACCAGAAAAGTGGACGTTTCTCAACACCGACCTCGTCGTCCACATCCACCGCGTCCCGGACGGCGAGTGGATCGGCGTGCGGGCCGAAACCCGTTACGGGAGCGACGGAGTCGGCGTGTCCATCGGCACGCTGTTCGACGAGCAGGGACCCGTCGCCGCTATCCAGCAGGCGCAGCTGGTACGCCGTCGCTAGCCTGGCAAGGCGCCGCGACGGGAGCTATGCCTGCGCCCGATGCCTAGGGACGATCATCACCGGGACGGGGGCATGGCGCAGGATCTTCGACGCGGCCGAGCCGAGGAATACCTGGGCCGCCTGTCCGGCTGCGCCTGATCCGAGTAGCAGCATGTCCCCGGATTCCCAGGAGACACTCTCCACGGCCTCGCGCCAGTCGTGGCCGCTTCCGACCACGACCTCAACGTCTGGAACCGCGATGCGGCCGCGAATGTCGTTGAGCTGCTTGACGATATCGTCCATGGTCCTGCGGGCCCACTGCTGAACGACCAGGTCCTCCACTGAGGGCTCGATCGAGCCGCTGTACATCGTCACCGGCCGCACCGTGAACGACACGATCCGCAATTGCACTGGCCACTGCTTGGCAAGCTCGGCGGCTGCAGCGATGAGGCCGTTGATGTCGGCTTCTCCTCCGTATGCAGCGGTCAGCCTCCGGATCGGCTCGGGGCCAAGAGGGTAGCCGCGCGGCGCGATCGCTACTGGCACCGACGCGGTGTGCACCAGCCGTTCGGTGACACTGCCCAGCGCGACCCTACCGAGCAGTCCGGACGACGACGACCCCACCACAACAAGTCTTGCGTCATGGGCGTCGACGAGTTCCATCAAACCCGTTGGAATAGATGTTGATTGGTGGACAACCGTCGGGATGTCAAGGTCGTCTGGCAGCTGACCGACCACTCTGTCGATCGCCTGCGAAGCCGCAGATGTGATGTACCGCAGGTACTCACCCTCGACCGGGTCGTCCTTCGCGGGCCAGGGCCGCTCCACGATCGCCGCGGCCACGACCTTGTCGCCGGTCCAGCGTGATATCTGCGCGGCCAGATTGAGGGGCGCGGTGCTCTGACGGCTCGAACTGAATCCGGCGATGATGGTCATAGCGCCGGCTCGGCCTTCCCGACCGGCGCCGACACGACATGCGTCACTGGGATACTGTGCTCGGCCCGTGCCCGGTCCACGACGTCGAAACGATGCCACACGGACTCTTCGGGAGGCAGCGTCGAGATCACGATCTGATCCGGCTGGAATGTCTCGACGGCGGAGGCCAATGCGCGCAGCGGCCGGTAGTCACCCAATTCGCCGTCGGCGTCGAGGTTTTCGGAACGAAGGATGGACAGGGTGTCGTCGAGCCGCTGCTGGGCGATCGCCTTGGTCGCCTCCTCGACGTCGAGCGGACCGTGGGTGGCGGCAGTGCCGGTCTCGATCGGACTGGCAGGAACGACAACGTGATAGGTGGCTGATTTGTCCGCGCCGATACGGCGAAGCTCGTCGAGCAGCTCCGCCGATCCCACTGTCTGATTGGCCAGCACGAGCACGCGGTGCGGGCGCTCCGACGGCGCGGCGCCCTCGACGACGGGCCTGCTGTTCACGTACCACCGGTTCGCGAGGAACAGGCCGATGACGACGGCCCACGACAACAGGCTCAAAGTCAACGCCTCCCTGTTGGTACCGCCCTGCATTCCCATCTGAATCAGGATCGCCAGGATCGCGCCGGCGGTGAGGATCGACAACACAGGGAACAGCCACATCTTGACCCGGAGCTCCGAGTCCGGGGTGCGGTACCGCAGCACGATCTGCGAGATGGCGATGAGCAGATAGACGAACAGGATCACGGCGCCGCTCGAGTTCAGCAGGAACGCGAAGATGGTGTCCGGCGAGATCGCCGCGGCGATGACGCACAGGAAGCCGATCACCGAGGACGCGAGGATCGCGATGGCAGGTACCCCGCGGCGGGTCACCTGGACCAGCTGCGCCGGCGCCTCCCGCCGCGCGGCGAGCACGAACAGCATGCGCGACGCGGTGTACATGCCGGAGTTCAGGCAGCTCAGCACCGCCGTCAACACCACGGCGTTCATGATGTGGTCGGCGTACGGAATCCCCATCTCCGTGAATGCGGCGACGAAGGGGGACGCGCCGGCTTCTTCGTCGTTCCAGGGCAGGATGACTGCGAGCAGGAACGTCGAGCCGACGAAAAATACTGCGATACGGGTGATTACCGAGTTGGCGGCCTTGGACACCGCCCTCTCCGGATCCGACGACTCCGCAGCGGCGATCGTCGCGATCTCCGCACCGACCATCGAGAAGATCACCGTGACCACACCGACGGTGACGGCCGCGGCACCCAGCGGGAAGAATCCGCCGTGGGCCCACAGGTTGGAGAAGTCCATCGACTTGTCCGGCCACAAGCCGAACACGAAGAGCCCGCCAAGAGCTATGAACGCCACGATCGCGGCCACCTTGATGCCGGCGAACCAGAACTCGAACTCTCCGAAGGACTTGACCGAGAACAGATTGGTGGCCGTCATCAGCACCATCAAGATCAGCGACAGCACCCACAACGGGATGCCGGGGAGCCAGTAGC
>NZ_DASSCY010000256.1:0-11134 GCF_035697385.1 Mycobacterium sp.
GTGCCTCGGAGTTGTCGGCGGTCATCGGGTCAAGGTGCAGCTTCTCCGCGCGTTCCGGCGACAACGCAACACAGAGGAAACCGGAGGTGTGCTCCAGGAAGAACGCCACGTCGGCGGGGGTGGCGTGCTCCGCGGCCATGATGAGATCGGCTTCGTTTTCCCGATCCTCGTCGTCGAGGACCACCACTGGGCGACCAGAGGCGATCGCCGCTACCGCCTCGTCGATCGTTGACATGGCCATCCGATCCTCGCCTTCTGGATCTTTCCCTGCCGACCCCGGTTAGGTCCGAGGCTCGATGTTCTTGTTGAACCGGAACATGTTGGTCGGATCCCACTTGGTCTTGGCGTCGACCAGCTTCTGGTACTTCTCCTCCGAACCCCAAGCGCCCCTGCGCCATTCGGGGCCCATGTCCGTACTGAGATTGATGTAGACGTTCGGGAGCAAGTGCGGCTTGAGCTCGGAGTACAAGCCGTCGGCCCACGTCATGAATCGCTCGTCGTCGGCGGCGACATCGCATTGGATGGCCACCTCCCAGAACCATTCGGCGTCCCTGGAGAACGCCGCCGACGATTCGTCGTAGTCCTCGCTGATCGCACCACCGAACACCCAGAAGTTCTGTACCGAACTCGGCATCGGAGGGTTGGTCCGCGGCGGCGCCAGCTTCGCATGCTTCACGCCAATGGCGATGTGCTCATCGGTCAGCTCGGCCAAGTACGCGCCCTTCGTGTAGGAGCGCCGGCCTGAGGGGGCGATGACGTCGAGCATCTTGTTCGCGACCGGCCACGGCGTCGGCGCAACCGCGATGGACGCAGCGTCACCGAGCGCGGCCAGATCCGCGATCACCGCATCAGCCTTCTCCTGCGGACCCGAATAGACGACGATCAGCATCAAACACGGCTCGCCGTGCATCTCCGCCGGGACGGGCGGCAGCGGCGGACACTGTGTCAACGCTCCGATGACGCCCAGTTCGCGCGGTGCCGTCGTCATATACGACCGCAGACCCGCCAGCACCTTCGGCGCCTGATCAATCGTGAAGGGAATGAACCCTGAAGACACTGTCTCGGGAATCGGCTGAGCCTGGAACTCGAAGTGGGTGACCACGCCGAAGTTGCCGCCTCCACCGCGCAGGGCCCAGAACAGGTCCGGGTTCTCGTCCGCGCTGGCGCGCACTCTGCGTCCGTCTGCCGTCACGACGTCACACGCGACCAGCTGGTCGACGGTGGCACCATAGCGGCGCATGAGATAGCCAACGCCGCCACCTAGGCACAGACCCGCGACGCCAGTCGTGCTGACGGTACCCGCAGGAACGACGAGCCCATGCTCGGCCAGTGCCGGGTCCATCTCCCCGAGCAACACACCCGAGCCCAGTCGCACGCGCCCGGTCTCTGTATCAACCGAAATCTCTTTGAAGTTCGTCAGATCGAGCACGAGCGCATTATCTGGCGTCGCCGTACCGTCGACGCCATGCCCGCCCGCCCGCACCGCCAGCGGTGTCCCGGTATCGGCCGCATAGCGAACGACCGTCACCACATCGTCGACATCGGCCGCACGTGCGATTAGCGCTGGCTCCCAATGGTCCAGGCGCATATTGAAGATCGTGCGTGCGTCGGCATAGCCGGGGTCGCCGGGGCGAAACAGCTCGCCGCGGAATGTGGTGGGGAAATCGTCGAACAATACGCGCGCCGGTGCCGCCATTTACTGACTCCTAACCATTGAGATCTTCTCTGATCCGAAAAAACGCAAGCTAGTCCGGCTCGATCACGAGTGCGTCGCGATCGAACTGCGCGACCTTCCCGCCACGCAGCGCGCCGATGCTGCTGTACCAGATAGACTGCCGCACACCGGCTTTACGGCGATCGACAACCAACGTCTTCGCGTTCCGAAACCGCACGTAGTAGCCAACTGGGTCGACCTCGTCGGAATACTGCTTGACCTCGTCGATCACCGCACGGAACTCCGGAACGTCGAGCACGTAGAGTTCAATCACTGACTCCTCGCGCCTTCCAATTCGTCGGCGACATTCGCGACGATCAGTTCGGCCTTGCGTGCCCACATCTTCGCCATCGTCGGTGTGCCGCCTTCGGCGATCACGTCGATGAGTGCGCGGACGGTGAGCTCCGCATCGTCATCATCGACCTTCGTCGTCTCCCGCAGCGGATAGGTGAACTCGACCATGAAACCGTTCGGGTCGTGGGTGTAGATCGATTCGATGGTCTCGTGCTTGACCTGCATCTCGACGACCCAGTCGTTGCTCTCGAGTCGCCGCCGGTATTCGTCGAGCGCTTCGACTGAGTCGACGTGAATCGCGAGATGACGGGAATCGCGGAAGAAACCCGGAATCTCGGGGCCATGCGTCGCGTAGGCATCCTGACCGGGAGCACTGAACGGTTCGACGCCGAAGTAGTAGAAGAAGGCCAGCCGATCGCCCTTCCCGATGTCGAAGAAGAAGTGGACGAAATCGGGATGATCGGACGGACCCCAGCCCACCGCACACACCGAATGCACGATCGGAAAACCGAGTATGTCGTGGTAAAACCGCACCGTACCTGCAGGGTCGAACGTCGGAAAAGCGGCGTGGTCGACGCCTCGCGCGAGATGGCCAGGCTGCTCAGTCATCTTGAGCCCTCCTCTCATCGGGCGTTGCTTCGTTATGTCCTATAGCAAGGATATCGACACACAGTCCCAGGGTCAACATATACGTAAAATTTTGGCCTAGTTCGTTGAATCACACTCTCACTGCCGGCTCGAGCGCGGCCAGTCCCGCCCGCGCGATCGCGACGTCTGCCTCGGACGAATGGGCACCGGCAGCAATTCCGCCCACCACCTGTCCATCGACCACGATCGGAAGGCCGCCCGGTAGGTCAACGAAGTCGGCGGTCGCCACCGTGAGTTTGGCGCTGAGGTCGGCCGGCATGTCACCAGTCGGCATACCGGTGAACACCGCGGTGCGCGCCTTCTTCGGAACGATGTCGGCTGCCAGCGGCACTGCATCGTCCATCAGAACCCAGGCCCGCAGCAGGCCGCTGGGGTCCACGATGGCGATGCCCGCGGGTGCCTCCAGCCGCCGAGCTTCCAGGACAGCCGCTTTCAGCATCTTCATCACCGATTGCTCGGCAATTCGCGCACCTAGGGTGATATCCGACATGACGTCTTCCTTTCCAAACGAAATTGATGTCAACTCGCGGTCCACACGAGGTCGATACGGCCGGCGATGAGCCCGGCCGCGGCAAGATCGACCTCTCGATCCGGCACTGCGACACCTACCGGGACCGGCAGTTCATGACGCAGGCGCTCCGCGACGGCAAGCCGGTCAAGCACTTCCGGCCGAGTGTTGCCGCCGGTTAGACAGACTACGTCGGCGCCGCTGCGGACGTGGCCGTGCGCAATCTCCAAATATTGAGTGGCCTCAGCGCTCCACGCATCACCGCTGCGAACACCGACAGTGGCCACGGAGCCAACGGAATTGGAGACGACCCGGCTCGGGAATTGCGTTCGATCGGTGTCAAGCGGCTTGGTCAACACCCAGCTCACCAGCTCGTCGAGTGCGACCGCGCCGCGATCTACACCGGCGAACTCGGCCGCGGCCTGGCGAGCAAGCTCGGGCGCCATCGTCGCGACGTCGGCGAGCGAGACCACCCCGGCACGGCTGAGATATGCCACCGCCAGCCGCGACGGCGACAGCTCACTGCGGATGGTGAAGGACTCCCACCACAGCTGGCTGCGCATCGCTGCCTCTTGCAGCCGTTCGATTTTCGGCCGTCGGGCGGCCTCGTACCGCGGCAGCGCCTCGACCAGTGGTTCATCACCGCCGGCATCAATGGCGTCCGCGAGGGCGATCGCACTCTCCAACGCCAACTTTGTGCCCGAGCCGAGCGAAGGGTGTGCGGTCGCGACGGCATCACCGAGCAGCACGACGTTGTCGTGATACCAGCGAGCGCAGGTCAGGGTGGTGAAATGTCCCCAGCGGGAACGGTTTCCGAAAAGCTTGCCGCCCTTGAGCAAAGGGGCGAATGCTTCGGACAGATACTCAAGCGCCTCGACATCAGAGTCGCTTTCGGAAGCCCATGTCCGGTCGGTGAAACCTGCGCGCTCGACCGTCTCCTGGCTGGCTTCTATGACGAGCGCGGCGAGGCCGCGGTCATAGGAATACGCGTGCGCTACGAAAGTACCGGCCGGTGTCTCAACCGGCATGAAAACCGTTCCGTCCAACTCGACCTCGCCGCCGCACCAGATGAAGGCGCCGCGACCGACATGGGTCTGGGGTGCCAGCACGTCGGCGAATTTCGCCCGGGTGGCGCTCGACAGCCCGTCCGCACCGATGACTAGGTCGGCGCCGTCGACCAACTCGTCGACCGAAATGGACTGGCCGATCACGACCTCGGCTCCGGCTTCGGCCGCGCTGTCGAGCAGAATCCGCAGCAGTTTTGACCGCCGGACGGCGCCGCTGTGGAACTGCCCGAAGTTCACGAGCCCCTGCGGCAGGTCAAACGACGCGCCCTGGAACGAGAACACCTCGGCCATAAGGCGCTCGAGCACTTCAGGATCCGCGTCGCCCAACGAGCTGACCAGACCGTGGGTCAGTCCGACACCGAAGCCGAAGGTGTCATCTGGTGGCAGTCGTTCGAACAGTCGGACCGTCCAGTCGGGGTGGCGCAATGCGAGCAATCGAGCGGCGAACGCGCCGCCCGGCCCGCCGCCGATGATGTCCACGCGTCGAGTCATGGTGTCCATTCCTTTGTCTAGGCGCAGTGGCCAGCGTTCATCACGAAACCTGCCGTCGCCCTTGACAGCCCGCTTGTCGGCGGCCCAATTAGCCCATCTTGATCTGGTTGCGGAGGACGCCGACGCCCTGGACGAGCACTTCCACGCGGTCGCCGTCCTTCAGATACGGCCCGTCGATCCCTTGTTCCATTGCGCTGCCCGCCGGAGTCCCAGACAGAATCAGGTC
Organism: Mycobacterium sp.; assembly: GCF_035697385.1. GTDB lineage: Bacteria > Actinomycetota > Actinomycetes > Mycobacteriales > Mycobacteriaceae > Mycobacterium. The sequence goes on from NZ_DASSCY010000256.1 coordinate 4,950, forward strand.
GCCACCGCCGATGGGTGCATACTCGGCGATGTGCGCCGCCATCCGGCCGAACGAGAACTGCATGTCCGCCGTCGTCCCGTCCTGCCTGGTCTCGCCGTTGACACGGCAGGAGATGCTCAGGTCTCCCGTGTCGACGTCGCTGCCGACCACCATCCAGGGACCGCAGCTATGTCCGGTGCGGAAGTTCTTCGTCAGCGACCACGTCAGAGGACCGTGGTCGACGCGGGTCAGCCCGAGCGCGCCGTCGCGGATGCTGAAGTCATTCCACGCCGTATAGCCCCAGACCGAGATCTCATCGCTGCCCGGCTGGTGCTCGCCGCCGCCGAGCACCACGGCAACTTCAGCCTCATAGTCGAGCTTTTGCGTGCTCTCGGGCGGTGTAACCGTCGCCTTGTCGCCGACGATGGTGCCGGGTATCACGTAGAACCCCCACGGGACCGTCTCTGTCTGCCCGCCGATCGAGCTCGACTTCACCGTGTTGGTCACCATTTTCGAGGCGTGCATCGGAAAGTTGCCGCCCGCCGCAAAGATTCGGGACGTGGGGTCGGGCAGGGGTGGGTCGAGGTCCAGCTCGGCCAGCGCGCGCACACCCAACCGGTCTCGACCCCGGGCGAGATCGTCGAGCGCCACCTCGGTGAGTTCGAGCAATGAACCGCGCGCCGATTCCCAGTCATCGACCAACGGGCGCCAGCTCTGCGCAGGATCGGTCAACAACGCGGACAAACCGTCTGCCACCGCGCTCCGGTCGGCGGAGAGCGCGGCTGCTCCCGTCACGACGTCGACGACGTACGCAACACCGCTGAGGTCGACGACGATCCCGGTACCGGACCCGGTGACCCGAACCAGCCTCACGCGAAGGCCCCGAAGAATCCGATTGTGGTGCCGGCCATTACTGGGGCCTCCTTGCCTACGGCGCGGTCAACTCTGGTTTGCAGGAGTGGCGCTGAACTTCTCGTCGAGGTCGGTGCCCAGCAGGGCGTCGGCCGGCGGCGGACCACCCATGAGCTCGGCCGGCGGTGCGCCGGTGTCCCACTCGTCCACGGCGTGCGGGTCGTCGACACTCCAGGATCGCGGCACGTACGTCGGGTCATAGAGGATGATCTCCTCCTCGACCGAGTACTCGAACCAATAGCCTTCGGCGTCGCGGAAGTACATGGCGATGTTGTGGCCCGGGCCGTGCCGCAAGGGGCCCCACTCGATCTGCACGCCGTTGGCCTGCAGCGCCGCGGCCGTCTCGTAGAACTGGTCGACGGTCTTGAGGCTGAACTGGATGTGGTGAAGTGCGGTCACGGGCGTACGGACTAGCACGACGTCGTGGTAGAGGAATCGGCCGGGCGAGCGCAGAAACGTCATGATCTGCTCCCCGCCCGCGAAAATGCGGCTGGAGTGAAGCTGACCGAGGACGTCGCTGAGGAACTTGTCCTCGGCGTCGAAGTCGGGAGTGCCGATGCCGACGTGATCGGGCACTACCGGAGTCGCGCCACCGGACTTGGGCGCCTCCACGAGGTGTGCGACCGGGATGTCGGTGTGCACACCGGTCGTGAACTCGATGAGGTGTCCGCCGGGCGTGCTGAACCGGATGGCCGGATTGGCTTCCCACTCGCCGTCATGGTGGCGCGACACCTCGACACCGGCGTCGGTCAGCCGCGTCTCGGCCCGGTCGAGCACGGCTTCGTCGCCGACCAGATAGCTCACGTGGTGCAGGCCGTGCGGATCGCCGGGCTTGTACACCAGCGAGTACCTGTCGACCCCGTGCGCGCTCAAGTAGTGCGTGCCGTCCGGGGACGCGTGCTCGAGGGTGAAACCAAGCCGCTCGGCGGCGAACTTCGCCGCCGCTTCGGGATCCTTCGCGTTGAGCGCGATGTAGTTCACTCGTTCAATGCCGATTGGGGACATCTTCGACCTCCTGGCTGACCGACGGGCCGAATGCGCGCAAGGCCCGCTTTCCATGAATGGGTTCTACACATACGTTAAACTATCTACGAATGCGTCGTCAACTTGATGGCACTGCTTTTCTCGCGGCTCCTTCCGCCTGAAGAATCTCGGCGATCTCCCGGCGCAAGGTCGCCTTGTTGATTTTGTGGATGTTGGTGAGCGGCAGGCTTTTCCGGTGTTCGACACGCTCCGGCCACTTGTACTTCGCCACGCCTCGCTCCTCAAAGTACTGCTTGATGGCGGCGAGATCGGGTGCCTGCACACCTTCTCGCACTACCAGGAACGCACAGCTGCGTTCACCAAGCCGCTCGTCGGGCATGGCCACCACGGCCACCCGTTCCACCGCGGGATGATCGATCAGCACCGTCTCCACTTCTTCGGCGTTGATCTTCTCGCCGCCGCGATTGATCAGATCCTTGATCCGGTCTTCGAGGCGGTAATAGGACTGGCCCCCATCGCGCATTTCGACGACGATGTCGCCGGTGCGGTAGAAACCGTCCGAGGTGAACGCCGCGGCATTGCGCTCCGGGGCACGGAAATAGCCACGGATGGTGTAGGGGCCACGGGCACACAATTCCCCGTGTTCGCCGAACTGAACCGGGTCCTCCGTGCCGGGTTTGAGAACGCGCACCTCGTCGCACTGCGCGATCGGGGCCCCCTGGGTGTGGTGCCGAAGATCGGTGGAGAGGTCGACCGACGTCACCATGCACAGCCCCTCCCCCATGCCGAACATCTGCGTGACTCGGCAGGTATCGGTTTCGAATTCGTCGACCACTGCGGGCGGCACCGCGCGATCCGACCAGACGACAACACGCAGGGCGTCCAGCGCAGCCCGCAACTCCGGATCGGAGTCGATCAGCCCCATGATCGGCCGTGTCGCCAACATGTGTGTGATCGGATGCGACACAGCCACAGCCTTGAACTGCGCAGCGTCCGGCATACACGTCGCCACGCAGGCACCGACAGCGTGTGCAGCATGCATGGCACAGACGACGCCCGCGTTGTGCACGATTGGCAGCAAATGCGCTGTGCAACTGCCGCTGTCGATGCGCACGGCCTCGGCCCACGCACGTGAGTTGTACCAATATTCGGTGTGTAACCGGGGAATCAGTTTGGGAATACTCGTCGTGCCACCGGAGAGCTGCAGCACGCCGATGCTCTCGGCCGAAATACCTGCCTGGATCTCGTCGACGATAGCTCGCGCTGCCACGGGGTCGATGTCGGCAGCCAGCAGCGAGTCGAGGGAGGTTTCGCCAGCCTCGGGCGCACCGTTGCCGACGGTGACGAGCAGACGCACTGACGGCTGCTCCGCGCGCACCTCAGCAGCGAGTTCCCGCAGATCATGTCCTGGAAAGGCGGGGTCGATAACATGCACGACGGGTGCACATTGACGTGCGATTGCCGTGATCTCGTGCCGGCGGTGCAGGGCGAGCGTGGCCACCGGAATCGCACCGGCCTTGAGCAGCCCGTACCAGATGAGCACGGTCGCGGCCTGGTTCGTCAGCTGCAGCAGGACCGGGTCACCGGGGCGGACACCCTCCTTGCGCAGGCCGACCGCTATCCGGTCGGCGCGACGGTCGAGTTCGGCGTAGCTGAGCTCCAGATCGGGTCCGACGACGGCCGGGCGATCGGGGTAGCGATCGGCGACCGCGCGGAATTCCTGTGCGATGGTGAGGTCGCGCCACGCTCCGGCGGAGCGGTACCGATCGATGAAATCCCGTGGGTAGGCGACGATGTCATCCTCGGTAAAGGTCGAGTCGGTCAATTGGCACGCTCCTGGGTCCATGTAACGATTTCGCTGATCGCGGAGCCGACACCGGGCTGTTCTCCCGAGGCGAGGGGTCGCCCGAAGTGGTCTGCGCGGATACGCACGTGCCCGACATCGGTCGCCGCCGACGCCTGCAGCGCGCTCGCGATGTCGCCGGGGAAGACCGATACGTCGCCGGTGAACTCGATGACCAACGTTGGCACCGTGACGCCGGCCAAAGACCGCTCCACCGACGCGTTGGATGACAGCCCAGACCAGGTCGACAGCCAGGCTTCCGGCGTAGTGAGGCGACCGAATCCATTGACGCCGTAGTTGGATACGGCGGGACGCGCACTGATCACCGAGCCGTAGTGCCGGTCCGAGGGATCCAGACTCAGGTCGGTGCAGCGCAGGTCCGCATCGGTGCGGTAGGTGGTGATCACCGGCGTCAGGATGCTGCGTCGGCGGTCCGTCTCGGTACCCGCGCCGGACTTCACCTTCTTGCGAGCGGCAAGCTGGTCGGCGATCAGTTGCCGCGCATGCTCGTCGATCCGGGCGACCCGATCACGCTGAGCTTGCCGGTAGCTGGTCACGAATTCGGGCGAGTAGTGCGACCCTTCCGGCGCATCACCAAACCCGTTGGCGGGATCGAACGGATCCAGCTCCGCGATGACCGAGAACGGATCACTTTCGTCGGCAACCGAAGGGTCAATCGCATTCAACAGCAGCCTGCCCTGCCCCGGATGGGGTGCCACTAGCACTAGGCCGTCCGGTGCCGGCATCGGAGCCTCAACCAGCTTCGTCGGCGTGCCACCCGGTGTTCGCGCGATCCGGCTGGAGGGTTCGGTCAGCGCCTGCTCGCTGTAGAACGAGTACAGCCCGCTGCCGCCGGAGTGGCCGACCAGCACGATGTGTTCGAATCCGACCTCCCGCAGCCACTCCATACCGGCGGCGACATCGAGAATCGCGCCCTCGTGGACCAACGGCATGTCGTTGCCGACATTGCGGCTAACCTGCGCCCACACGGCATGCCCCGCCTCGAGCAGCCCTGGAATGAAGGGATGCTGACGCAGATCCTGTCGGGGATGCATGAGGCAGAAGACCGTGCGACCGTCGCTGCGAGCTGGGCGATACAGGGTGCCCCGGGAAACCTCACCGTCAAAGGCGATCACGGTCCGCTGGTCGATGGTCACATCGTGCGCCAGCTCGTGCGGCCACCAGTCGATCATGAGGGCTGCTCGTCCACGACCCGAAGGCGTCCGCTCCGTACTGCGCGGAGGCGCTGAAGCTACGGCGTCTGACATGGCTTTCCTTTCTACGTATCGTTCGATCACTGGGTTTGGGGCTCGACGAATCCGCGGTCGAATGCGGCCAGCAACGAAGCATCCAGCGGAATCGCTTCTGATCCGTCAACGTCGAATCGCACATGAACCTTGGTGAGCCACACCTCGACGGCGGGCGGCGCTTCGAAACCCGTAGCGAATTGGGCATGGAAAGTCACCGAACGATTCGTGATAGCGCCCGTCAACAAGGTGCCGAACACCTGGTCGTCCAACCGCAATGGCGAGCGGTACGCGACCTCCGCACGCACGGCGGGGTAGCCGCGGCCACTGTCGATCGTGCTTGAGGTAGGCAGCCCCGCATCGGCGAACCACGTTGTCATCAACCGCTCGGCCCAGCCCAGCGGAGCACCGAAGTAGATGACGCGCGCGGCATCAGTGTCTCCCATGACGACACGGAACTGTTCGCGCGCCAAGAGGATGCCCTCCTCGCCCGAACCGTTGACGGACATCACGTCGCCTCCTTGTCCATCGTGACAGCACTCTACAACGTTGTAAATAATTCGTCATTATCGTATATTCCACCGAATTCCAGGAAAGGCGATCCGGCAACTTGAGCAGGGCAGAAAGTGGCGGTCGTGCGGGCAGCCATCAAGACTGGGCCATGGGCGCAGCTCTTGCGCTCGACCAATGATAGGCAATCGACTCATACGTTGAGTACTCAACGTATCCGTAAAACATCAGTATCTGAAGCGGCGCTCGTACGAGCTGCCACATCACCGATTGGAGGGTGAATCGATGGATCCAAACCCCGATTACGACGCCATGCTGAGCTCGAATCCCGCATCGACTGGTTCGCCTGGATCCTGCGCGGCGCTTGGCGGTGAGCGATGACTCAGACGGTGCGTGGTGTGATTTCACGGAAGCAGGGTGAGCCGGTCGAGGTGGTGGACATCGTCATTCCCGATCCGGGGCCGGGCGAGGTCGTCGTCGATGTGATCGCGTGCGGGGTGTGTCATACCGACCTGACCTATCGCGAGGGCGGCATCAACGACGCGTTCCCGTTTCTTCTGGGCCATGAGGCCGCGGGCACCGTGGAATCGGTCGGGCCGGGTGTGACGACTGTGGAGCCCGGTGATTTCGTGATCCTGAACTGGCGCGCGGTGTGCGGTCAGTGCCGGGCGTGTAAACGGGGCCGGCCGTGGTACTGCTTCGACACGTTC
>NZ_DASSCY010000257.1:0-14553 GCF_035697385.1 Mycobacterium sp.
AGCCCGCGCATGGCCTCCAGTTGCGTCATCGGCGAGTTGGCCACGCCGCGTCCCGCGGAGAACTTGATGCCGTAGTGGTACGGGTGAAACGACAACGCGTCCATGCTGCCTGCGGCGCCCGCGTCGTACATCCGCTGCAGGAACACCACCGGATCCACCGTGAGCGATCCGAAGGACACCACCCAGCCGAGCACGCCGCCGATGACGGTGGCGCCCGGATCGGCTCCCTTGATCCTGGGGTAGGCCGTCTTGAGCAACTCGGTGTAGAGCGCGGCGTCGGGACCCTGCGCCCCGGTCGCCCAGAACATGATCGAGTTGGGTTCGTTCCACACCTCGTAGGCCTGCACCCGGCCCGCGTAGCGGCTTGCCACCGCGGCCGCGTAGTCACCGTAGGTAGCCATGTTCGTCGGCGGGCCCGCGAACTGCAGCGTGCCCGGCACGGCCGCCCAGCCCGGTGAGGAGTTGAGGATGCCGACAACGCCGAGGCCCCTCGCGTTGGCCGAGTTCACCAGCAGATCGGCCTGGCCCCAGTTCCATGTGTTCGGATCGGGCTGAATCCCCGCCCACGGCAAGAGGATTCGCACGCTCTGCACGCCTGTGGCGACCATCAGGTCCAGCGCATGGTTGACGTCGTCGGGACCGTAGCCCCACATGTCGGAGTCGGCGAAGCCGATCGATCCGATCGCGGCGGTCTCGATGACCGGGTAGTTCCGCGTCTTGGAAGACGGAGACAGCACGTTGGTCAGAGTTACCGACAGCACGGCGACCGCCATCAGCGCGATGACAGTCTTGAGCAAGTTACGCATTAGTCCCCTATCTAGGGCGGGCCAGGCAAGTCCCAACACGCATGTATCGGAATTTGCCAGCTGAAAGTAACAAAACTCCACGCCCGCCATAAGTGGAGCGGACAGTGGCAATTATGACGGACGTTAATTATTGCGTGGTTGGGGCAGGCTTTGCGGGGCTCACCGCCGCTCTGCGACTGAAGCAGGCGGGCGAGTCGGTGGCGGTGATGGAGGCCCGTGATCGGATCGGGGGCCGGACATTCACCGAGGTCAGAGAGGACGGCGTGTGGATCGACCGCGGCGGGGCCTGGGTAGGGCCTGGCCAGGATCGCATCAAGGCATTGATGACCGAGTTCGGCGCGCGAAGTTACAAGCAGTTCGTCGACGGCAAGTCGATGATGATCGTCGACGGCAAGCAGCACCGCTACTCCGGCACGATCCCGCTGACAATGAGCCCGTGGGTGTCGGCCAATCTCGGCGCGGTCTTCCTCGAACTGGGGCAAATGTCGAAGTCGATTCCGCTCGAGGCGCCGTGGGAAGCGAAGAACGCCGAGAAGTGGGACCAGATCACGCTCGCGAAGTGGCTGAGCAGCAACACGGTTTCCAAGGCTGCACACGATCTGCTCGAGACGGCGCTGGCGGGGTGCTACACGTCGGCCGCTTCGGAAGTCTCGATGCTGTTCGTGCTGTACCAGATGGCCTCCGGTGGCGGACCGGGCTTTCTGCTGGGCGTCAAGGACGGCGCCCAGGACTCCCGGATCGTCGGCGGGATGGGCGCGGTGTACCGGCCGATGGCCGCCGAACTCGGTGACTCGCTGCACCTGTCACAGCCGGTGCGGCGCATCGACCAGGACGCCGAGGGGGTGACGGTCCGCTCAGACGACATGACCGTCAGGGCGCAGCGGGTCATCGTCGCGGTGCCGATCGCGATCGCGAGTCAGATCCTCTACGAGCCGATGCTGCCGGTGGACCGGTCGTTCCTGCACCAACGCATGCCCAGCGGGGCGATTTACAAGATCAACATCGTCTACGACGAGCCGTTCTGGCGTAACGACGGGCTGTCTGGGCAGTCGGCCGCACCCGGGTCGCCCGCGACGGTGACGATCGATGCGTCCACCGATGCGCCACGGCCCGGCGTTCTCTGCGTGATCGTCGAGGGGCCGATCGCGCGGCAGATCGGCCGGCTCGACGAGACCGAGCGCAGGCGCACGATCCTGGCCGAACTCGTCGGCCGATTCGGTGACAGGGCCGCTTCGCCGGTCGACTACGTGGAGCAATGCTGGACCACTGAGCGCTACTCCGGAGGAGGCATGCTCAGCCACGCACCCCCGGGGGTGCTGACCGAGTTCGGGCATGCGTTGCGGGAACCGTGCGGCCGCATCCACTGGGCAGGAACCGAGAGCTCAGCGGTCATGTGCGGATGGGTGGATGGTGCTGTCCGCTCCGGTGAACGGGCGGCGGCGGAAGTGATGCAACGCGAAAGGGTCGCCGTGGCGTAACGCTCGCCGCTCTTGGCGGCACTACGCGTACATGACCACATACTCGATCAAATCCATTCAACAGAACACCATCGATACCGCCGCAGGCCTTGCCGCGCGTTACGGCCTGGCCATCGTGCTGTTTTGGTACGGCGGCCTGAAGTTCATGAACTACGAAGCGCAGGGCATTCAGCCGCTGGTTTCCGAAAGCCCGTTCATGAGTTGGCTATACGAGATCTTCTCCGTCTACACGTTCTCGGCCCTGCTTGGTGTGATGGAAATCGCCGCCGCAGTGCTACTTGTCGTCAAACCGTGGTGGCCGAAGGTGTCGGCCTTCGGCAGCCTGCTCGCGATCGCGTTGTTCGTCGCGACGATCAGCTTCCTGTTCACCACGCCGGGCGTCTTCGTCGCGTCCGAGGGCGGGTTCCCCGCGCTGTCGCTCGATGGTGGGTTCCTGATGAAGGACATCGCGCTGCTGGGCATCTCGGTGTGGACGCTGGCCGATGCGTTGCGGGCAACCCGCAGCACTCTCGCCGGCTCCTCACAGCTTCACGCAGGGTAGTAATGCCTGACTGGCGGTGTGACAACAACGACGTGGCGCAGGGCCAGCCTCGCGGTGATGTTGACCGCGACCGCGGTGGCCTACCTGTGGAACATCACCATCAACGGAATGGGCAATCAATTCTATGCCGCTGCGGCACAGGCGGGTTCGACGAATCTCGAAGCACTGCTCTTCGGTTCGCTGGATGCGCACAACTTCATCACCGTCGACAAACCGCCGGTCTCGCAGTGGGTGATGGGGCTGTCCGGGCAGGTATTCGGATTCAGCAGCGCGAGCATGTTGGTCCCGCAGGCGCTGATGGCCGTCGGCGCCGTAGCACTGCTCTACGGCGCCGTCGCCCGCGTCTGCGGTCCGTGCGCCGGATTGCTCGCGGGCGCAGTACTTGCCCTGACACCGGTGGCCACGTTGATGTTTCGCTTCAACAACCCGGACGCGGTGATGGTCCTGCTGATGACCGCGGCGGCGTACTGCACAGTGCGGGCGCTGCCGGGAGCCAGCGCCAAATGGCTGGCGTGGGCCGGTGTCGCGCTTGGCTTTGCGTTCCTGGCCAAGATGCTCGAGGGTTTGATGGTGGCGCCCGCGCTGGCCACCGCCTACCTCTGTGCCGCGCCAACCACGCTGCGTAACCGGATACTTCACGTACTCGGCGCCGCGGCCGCGTTCGTGGTGTCGGCTGGCTGGTTCGTGCTGCTGACCCTGATGTGGCCTGCGTCGTCTCGGCCCTACATCGCCGGATCGAGTGACAACAACTTCATGAATCTTGTGTTGGGCTACAACGGTTTTGCCCGCGTCCTCGGGCGCAACCACGGCGGGTTCGACGTCGATAAGCCCGTTGACGCTTTCGGCGCACAATCGCAGGGCTGGTCGCGGTTGTTCTCCGGCGAGTTCGGCTTCGAGATCGGCTGGCTGGTGCCCGTCGCGCTGCTGGCAGCCGTGCTGGTGATGCTGTCGCGGCGCCGCGAGCCGCGGACCGATATGGTGCGCGCCGCCGCCATCATGTTCGGCGGCTGGCTGGTGGTCGACGGCGTGGTGCTGAGCTTCATGCACGGGATGATCCACCCGTACTACAGCCTGTCCATCGCGCCGGCGATCGCGGCACTGTTCGCGATGGGCGTTCGCGAGATGTGGTGGAATCTACGGGTTCTCGCGGCGATGTTGCTCGGCACGGGCCTCTGGGCGTGGTGGATCCTCGGCCGTAACAGCGGGTGGCTGCCGCAACTGCGATGGACGATCCTGGCGGTGACCGCCATTGCCGCGGTGATGCTCGCATGCCGTTGGTCCGCCCGGCGGGGATTCGCGCTGGCCGCGGTGAGCGCAGGCTTGATCGGCGCGCTGGCCGGACCCGCTGCATATGCGATCGCCACCATTGGCCAGCCGCACCACGGTGGTGGACCGACGGTAGGTCCGGCCGTGGCCGCTCGGTCGCACATGTTCGACCAAAGCGACGACAACCCGGGCCTCGACGCGATCCTGAAAGGCAGCGGGACGACGTGGTCAGCGGCGATCAACCGGTCGTCAAGCGCCGCAAGCCTCGAATTGGGCAGTGGCACATCGGTAATGGCGATCGGAGGGTTCTCCGGCACCGACCCGACGCCTACGCTCGAGCAGTTTCAGGACGACGTCGCCCAGCACAAGGTGGCCTACTACGTCGTCGTCAACAACCGCGGACATGCACCGGCTCGGCCGAACCGGGGCCACGCGGACATCGCGGCGTGGGTGTCGGCGTCATTCCGGTCGACCACGGTCGGTGACGCGACGGTCTACGACCTGTCCGCGCCCAAGACGGCGGGTAGTGTCCCGGCTCGTTGACTGGGATGCAATGGGGCTCTTAGGTTTGCACGACGAACATCAGAGCACCGCGGGCAGCGCGTCGCGACTACGGTCGGCTGTGCGATGGCTGTATCGAGTGTGCCTGTGCTGCAGGATTTGTCGAGCGTATGCGCCGTGGGGACACACTCGGCGCAGTGGACGCACAGTCAAAGCGGTACGGGCACACTCGGCAAGAAGACGGCTAGCGCACCAGCCGTCGCAGCAACACCGACGCCACGATGATGCCGGCCACCGCGGCCACCGCCAGCACCGCGACGTCGAGCACCGCGTTGGTCTCGGCGCCGATCAGAAGCCCGCGCAGCGCGTTGACCTCATAGCTGAGCGGGTTGACGGCCGACAACCAGCGCAGCCACTGCGGCATCACCTCGACGGGATACAGCGCATTGGATGCGAAGAACAACGGCATCGTGATGGCCTGGCCGATGCCCATCAATCGGTCCCTGTTGCGCACCAGGCCGGCCAGCGTGATCGACAGACAGGCGAAAAATGCCGAGCCCAGCACCACGACACCCATCGCGGCAAGGATTTTCAGCGGGTTGAGGGTCATGTACACACCGAGCAGGTATGCCAGTGCCACCACGCCGATGACCTGGACCACCGAACGCAGTCCTGCCGCGAACGCCTTCCCCGTCACCAGAGCCGACGCCGGTGCCGGCGTGACCATCAGCTTGGCCAGGATGCCGGCGTCTCGGTCCCAGATGATCTGGATGCCATAGAAGATCGAGATGAACAGCGCAGACTGGGCGATGATCCCCGGCGCGAGGAACGCAAGGTACGGCACGTCTCCGGTGTCGATGACGTGCAACCGGGAAAACGTCTGGCCGAAAATCAGCAGCCACAGCGCGGGCTGCACCAGGCGCGTGACGAGTTCGGTGCGGTCGTGGCGCAGCTTCTGCAACTCGACAAGTGAGAAGGCGCCGACCAACAGCATCATTCCCCGGATGCGGCGCCACCCCCGTGGTGCCCGAACCAGGGTGATCGAGACGTTCGGCTCAACCGACACGGCGCGCCGTCCTTCTGCTCGTCCGGACGGCTCGCACACCGCCGTCGGAGGTGTCCTCACCGAGATCCGAACCCGCGTAACGGCGGAACACGTCCTCCAGCGTGGCGCCGGGGGATACGGTCTGCTTCAACTCGGCGGGCGAACCGATCGCCTGCAGCCGCCCGTGATGCATCAGCGCCACCCGGTCGCAGAGCGCGTCGGCCTCCTCCATGTAGTGCGTTGTGAGCAGGACCGTCATCCCGAATTCGGCCTGCATGCGGTGCACCTGGCTCCAAACACCATCGCGGGCAATGGGATCCAGGCCCACTGTGGGCTCGTCGAGGAGCAACAGCGACGGCCGGTTCACCAACGCCTGCGCCAGCTCGAGCCTGCGGACCATGCCTCCTGAGTAGGTGCCTGACAGCCCGTCGGCAACGTCGAGCAACTGCATCGCCTCGAGCGCTTCGTTGACGCGGTCGGCGCGGTCGCGGCGCGGCACGTCATACAGGCGCGCGAACAACTCGACGTTCTGCCGTCCTGTCAACGCGGACTCGATCGAAAGTTGTTGCGGCACATAGCCGATGTTCTGCCGGATGTCCATGGTGTCGCGGCGCGCGGCCAGGCCGAAGATGAACACCTCGCCATGCTGGACCGGCGTCAGGGTGGTGAGCACGCGCACGACGGTCGTCTTTCCGGCGCCGTTGGGGCCGAGCAGTCCCACGGTCTCACCGGCTCTGACCTGCAGGCTGAAATCGTCGACGGCGGTGAAGTGGCCGTAGGAGTGGGTGAGGTGGCGGCAATCTATGGCCAACGGCGGCTCAGTTTGGTTCATGAAGCTCTCGCGTTTCGCTTTCGTGCAGCATGCGGGTCATTTCGGCGAGGACGTTCAAGCCGCTTGCGAGGCTTTCGACCTGATCGGCGTCAAGCTCGTCGAGCACCGCCGCCAGCGCGGCCCGCCGGGCGGCGCGCGACTCGTCGGCGATGTGCTGGGCCGGCTCGGTCAGCCGCAGCCGGCCCACTCGACGGTCGTCGGCGTCGGCGGTGCGGATCAGCAGCCCATCGGCGGCGAGCTTGGACACCAACGTGGACGCGGTGTTCGGCACCAGGCCCAGCTCGGTCGCGGCTTCGCGGACCGAGATGCCCGGCTGGCGTCCGACAAGTCGCAGCAGTTCGGCTTGCGACTGTGTCAGACCGGTCGCGTCGAACCCTCGGCCTGTCCGGCTGAGCTGGCGACGGAACCGGCCGACGACGTGAAACAGCTCGGTGGCCAGGTCGGTGCGGGTCTCCACCCCAACGACGATACCTCTGTTTCAGAGGTATCTATCCGGAGGCCCCTACGGTGAGACGGCGTCTGGGGATTCGGGCAGCACCTGGCCGCCGTCGACCGCGATGGCCTGGCCGGTGATGTAGCCGGCCTCGTCGCTTGCGAGGAACGCCGCGGTGTAGCCGATGTCCTCCGGTGACCCGAGCGCGCCGGCGGGAATCGCGCGGGCCATGCCGGCCAGATAGTCCTCACCGAGATCCGCGAGGCCCTCGGTCATGATGTTGCCTGGCAGCACCGCGTTGACGGTGATCCGGTGCGGAGCCAGTTCGATCGCCGCGGTCCGCATGAAACCCAGCTGCGCGGCCTTCGATGCGCCGTAGTGCGACCATCCGGGAAACCCGGTGATCGGACCGGTGATCGACGAGGTGAGGATGATCCGGCCCCTGCCGGAGGCGATCAATGCGTCCAGGCAGGCCTGCACGCTGTAGATGTTTCCCTTCACGTTGACGTCGAGCACCTCGGCAAGCTGATCCGGGGTCATCGTCTTCAGCGGGGCGTCGGGGAAGATCCCGGCGTTGGCGCACAACACGTCGAGCCCGCCGAACGCGTCGACCACGGTCTGCGCCATCGTGGTGCAGGAATCGCGGCTCGTCACGTCGACGGCGACTCCGATGACCTTGCCGGTGCCGAGCCCATCGAGGGCGCTGACCGTCGCATCGATGTCCTGCACGGACCGGGCCGCGACGGCCACGTGCGCTCCCGCGCTCGCGAACACGGATGCGATGCCCCTGCCAATTCCCTTGCTGCCGCCGGTGACCAGCACCGACCTACCGTCCAGTGAGAACATGCGCATCAGTCTCGGACATCGGCGACCATCGTGCATGGTGGGGCGGACAATCGACGGCATGGCCTCCTACCTGCTCAACGAAGCCGCGGTGGTGAAGGCGCGCTCACTGATCGACGCCCGCCAGTACGTTCTCGACAGCGATTGGGGAGAGGCGCAGCCCCGTGCGGACGCGCAGAACGCCTACCTCGAATCGCACTCATGGGACGAGTACCTGCAGTGGCACCTCGGGCTGACCGACGGCGCCAAGGACCACACCAAGGCTCGATATGCGTTCGTATACGGCGACTTTCGACGCCTGCACCGGACCGGGCTGATCGCCTGTGTCTACCGGGCGTCCGAATGGCGGCACAAGGACATCGAACTGGCCGCCCATGACCTGCTGCAGTATCTCGACAGCAAGACCGGGCTGGAACCGTCTAAGGGCGCAGGATGAAGTCCAAGAAACCCTCGCGCAGTTCGGGGGGTGCGTCGCCGCTGGAACCGGCCGCATGCAGCAGACCCAGGCCGGCCGCGAACATCACCGTCGAGCGCAGCCCCGCCTCCTCAGGCGAGAAGCCGTAGTCGACGAACGCCTGCCACACCGCCTTCAGGACGCGCCGGTCGCTTCGCTGGACGCTTGCCAGCACCGATTCGTCGGTGAGCGTCCACACGCGCATGGCCCGCTCAAGGGCCCAGTGCTCGGGACCGACGAGCGTGCGCATCATGATCGCCAGGCGTTCGCGGGGATCGACGTCGGGCATATTCTCGAAGGAGCGTCGACGCTCGTCCTGGAGACTGCCCCACGCCTCGGCGACGGCGTCGCGATACGCCGCCATATCGGTGAAGTGCCAGTAAAAGCTGCCCTTGGTCACGTTCAGCCGTGCGCAGAGCCGCTCGATTCGCAGCGCGTTCGGGCCGCTATCCGCTAAAAGTGCGAATCCGGCCTGGATCCAATCGTCGGCCGACAAACGGCGGCCAGCACCGCGCGCCGGCGCCATGCTGGGCAGCATACGGCGACTGCAGACCCTGGCAACTGACACTCGCGGAAATTATTTTGGCAAAGCAATGACCACTTGCCGCTTTGGGGGCTCTGCACAAAAGCGGCAACCGTGGCCGCCAGGTAGGGCGCCGCCGCTCTTCGGCTCCTACTCCGGCCCGCCCGGCCGGCGGCACAGCTGAGAAACTCTGGTGCCAGCGCAGCGGCCACGGTTGCTACAGCGGCTAACCGTACCATACGGCCTGGTACGGAGAGTGGAAGTCAAGCAGTAAGGATGCTGGCGCGCAACACTTCTGAGACCAAACCCCGGCATCGTCGGGTCAGCGGGCGTTTAACAAGCCGGCGAGTGGGCAACCGCTGGAGGGTGGAACGCGTTAACCCCGAATTCGACGACTCGCCCAACGACACGGGCGGCATCGACGACACCCTGCGTCCCAGCGAAGCGCTCGACGCCGACGAGGTGCGCAACGACGACGGTGACGAAGTCGTCGACCCGCCGGAGGACTGGGCCGCCGCGGACAAGATCGCAGAGGAACCCGACGGCGAATCTCTAGACGAAAAGCTGGCCGCGGAGGAGCCGGACGTCTCGCCGCCGGCGTCGGATACCGGTGTGGGGATGGACCACATCGACCCGGAGGACCACGGGACCGACCGCGGTCAGATCAGCGGCACCCCTGAGGACGGAGATTCGCTGTTCCCCGTCGTCGAGTGACCTGAAGTGACCTAGAGCGTCGAGGCCTGCAGCACCAGAACCGCACGGCCATCGACCGTCACCGTCTCGCCTGCGGCAATCGGTTTCGGCTCGCCGTCGGTTGCCACGTCGGCCCCCGTGTCGATGACCGGTTGCCACGCAACACCGAAGTCGACTGGAGGCAGGGCGAATTCGATCGGTTCGTGGTGGGCGTTGAAGCACAGCATAAAAGAGTCGTCGGTGACCCGCTGCCCGCGTACATCGAGATCAGGGATGCCCTGCCCGTTCAGGTACACGGCCACCGACTTGGCGAACCCACTTTCCCAGTCCTCGCCGGTCATCTCTGTTCCGTCGGGCGCAAACCACGCGATGTCGGGCGTGCCAGGCGTGCCGCGTTGTCGCACAGGGCGACCGGAGAAGAACCGTCGCCGCCGAAACACCGGGTGTGCCGTGCGCAGCGCCGACACCGTCCTGGTGAACTCGATCAGATCAGAGTCGGCCTGCGCCCAGTCGATCCACGACAGCTCGCTGTCCTGACAGTAGACGTTGTTGTTGCCCCGCTGGGTGCGACCGAGCTCGTCGCCATGCGAGATCATCGGCACGCCCTGCGAAAGCAGCAGTGTGGCAAGGAAATTGCGTTGCTGGCGGGCGCGAAGCGCGTTGATCGCCTTATCGTCGGTCGGCCCCTCCGCCCCGCAGTTCCATGACCTGTTGTGGCTCTCGCCGTCGCGGTTGTCCTCTTTGTTGGCTTCGTTGTGTTTCTCGTTGTAGGACACCAGGTCGCGCAGGGTGAACCCGTCGTGGGCGGTGACGAAGTTGATCGACGCGACGGGCCGGCGCGCCGTGCGCTCGTAGAGATCGGCCGAGCCGGTCAGCCGATATGCGAACTCGTCGAGCGTGGCAGGCTCGCCGCGCCAATAGTCACGGACGGTGTCGCGATACTTGCCGTTCCACTCCGTCCATTGCGGCGGGAAGTTGCCGACCTGATATCCGCCTGGGCCGACGTCCCACGGTTCGGCGATCAGCTTGACCTGGCTCACTGTCGGATCTTGTTGCACGAGTTCGAAAAACGCGGACAGCCGGTCGACGTCGTAGAACTCGCGCGCCAGTGTCGAGGCCAGGTCGAACCGGAACCCGTCGACGTGCATCTCGGTCACCCAGTACCGCAGCGAGTCCATGATCAGCTGCAGCGAGTGCGGGTGGCCGACGTTGAGGCTGTTGCCGGTACCGGTGTAGTCCATGTAGTACCGCTTGTCGTCGTCGACCAGGCGGTAGTAGGCAGCGTTGTCGATGCCGCGCATCGACAGCGTCGGCCCGAGGTGGTTGCCTTCTGCGGTGTGGTTGTAGACCACGTCGAGGATGACCTCGATGTCGGCCTCATGCAGGGCGCGGACCATCGCCTTGAACTCCTGGACCTGCCCGCCGGGGGTGGTGCTGCTGCTGTACTTCGGGTCGGGCGCCAGGAATCCGATGGTGTTGTAGCCCCAGTAGTTGCTCAGACCCTTTTCGATGAGCGTCGAGTCGTTGACGAAGTGGTGTACCGGCATCAACTCGATTGCATTGACGCCCAGCGATTTCAGGTGCTCGATGATCACCGGGTGGGCGACGGCAGCGTACGTCCCCCGGATCTGCTCAGGGATGCCCGGATGCGTCTGGGTGAGCCCCTTGACGTGTGCCTCGTAGATCACCGTGTCGGCGTATTCGTGGCCGGGCGGACGATCGACGCCCCAGTCGAAGAACGGATTGATGACGACCGACTTCGGCATGCTGGCCGCCGAGTCCTCGTCGTTGCGGCTGTCGGGGTCGCCGAAGTTGTAGCCGAACAGCGACTGGTTCCAGTCGAAAGTGCCGTCGATGGCCTTGGCGTAGGGGTCGAGCAGCAATTTGTTCGGGTTGCAGCGCTGGCCTGCCCGCGGATCGTAGGGGCCGTGCACGCGGTAGCCGTAGCGCTGGCCCGGTTCGATGTTGGGGATGAAGCCGTGCCACACGAACCCGTCGACCTCGGGCAGCGTCACCCTGGTCTCGTTGCCGTTGTCGAACAGGCACAGCTCGACCAGGTCCGCGGCCTCGCTGAACACCGCGAAATTCGTGCCGGATCCGTCGTATGTCGCGCCAAGCGGGTAGGCCTTGCCGGGCCAGATCTCCGGTCCGGCTGGGGTGGGCGGAACCTCCGAGTGGGCGGTGCGGGCCAAAGTGCGTGCTCCAGACGAATGCAGACGAACCCAGACTGACTGGGCACTGACCAAGGCGACAATACGTGGCGGCCGCCGCTCTTTCCTCTCGCACCGGAGGTACCCAATGCCCAGCAATGCCAACCTGCCTGAATACCGGACGTTGCTGCTCACGGTCGATCGCGGCGTGGCCACCATCACGCTCAACCGGCCGCGGCAGCGCAACGCCGTCGGCGACGGGATGCGTGAGGAGCTGGCCGACGCATACCGCGATTGCGACCGTAACGACGGTGTCCGTGCCGTCGTCCTGACAGGCACACCGCCGGCGTTCTGCGCGGGCGCCGACCTCACCGCCGGTGAGCGCACCTTCGCAGAGCCAGGACCCGGTTTCAGTGCGGCGGGTATCGACGTGCCGGCGTGGACGCTTGGCAAGCCGGTGATCGCCGCCGTCAACGGGCATGCGCTCGGACTGGGTCTGACGCTTGCCCTGCAATGCGACATCCGGTTCTTCGCGGCCGACGCGTCCTACGGCGTCGTCCAAGTCAGAAGGGGCGTCGTCGGCGATGCGTACTCGCACTGGATCCTGCCGCGGCTTGTCGGCATCTCCAACGCCGCCGAAATCCTGCTGACCGGAGCCACTTTCGACGGGCACCGCGCAGTTGCGCTTGGGCTTGGAAGCCGCGTTCTTGACGCCGACGATGTCCTGCCCGCCGCGCTCGAGCTGGCGCACGACATTGCCGAGAACACCGCGCCGATGTCGGTGGCCGCCAGCAAGCGGCTGCTGTGGGATTCGTTCGAACTCGACCGCGCCGCCGTCGGTGCCCGCGAGACCGACATCCATCTACAGGTCATGGGTCACGACGACGCCAGAGAAGGTGTGCGCGCATACACGCAACGGCGTGCGCCGGTGTGGACGGGCACGCCGGTGGACCCGACCGCCGGTTAAGCGACCTCGACGCCCGCGGTGCGCAGATCCTCGACGGCCTTGGCCGTCGACTCCGGTGCGACGCCCGCCGTCAAGTCCAGCAGCACCCGGGTGGAGAAGCCCGCCTTCGCGGCGTCGGCGGCCGTGGCCTGCACGCAGTAGTCGGTGGCGATGCCGACCACGTCGACCTCGTCGACCCCGCGCTGGCGCAGCCAGTCGGCCAGCGCTGTGCCGTCGTCGTCGGTGCCCTCGAAGCCGCTATAGGCCGCCGAGTAGTGGCCCTTGTGGAACACCGCTTCGACGGTGCCTGCGTCGAACTGAGGATGGAAGTCCGCACCCGGCGTGCCAACCACGCAGTGCCGCGGCCAGGACACCGTGTAGTCGGGATCGTCGGAGAAATGCTCACCGGGATCGATGTGGAAGTCCTTGGTCGCCACGACGTGCGCATACCCGGGATGGCTCGCGAGCAGTTGCGTGATCCCGCGGGCCACGGCGGACCCGCCCGTCACTGCCAGGGAACCACCCTCACAGAAGTCGTTCTGGACGTCGACGATGATGAGTGCCCGCATAGGTCAACGGTATTAGCCAGGCCCTGCGGCGTCGACCCGCTCATGCGCGGTCAGCAATAGGTGGTCGAAGGTCGACCGTGCAGGCAGGGTTTCTTCGTAGGTGAGTTCGCGGAAGTCGGCAAGCAGCTGTTCGGCCAGGATGCGCAGCTTGACGTTGGACTCCTGGGAGCGCCACTTCAACAGATCGAACGCCGCATCGGCATCGACTCGGTAGATCAGCATCAGCATGCCCTTGGCCTGCTCGATCGACGCGCGGCTCTCGGCGATCTCGGCGACGGCGGCGTTGACCAACTCCTCGTGCAGCTCCGACGGCGTCACGTCGACGTAGAAGCCGTGCGTTCCGATCAGCTCGCCGTCGTCGTCGTAGAGCTGGTCGCCGATGACCACCACCGAGTGCACCGAGCCCAAGGTGTCGATGATGCGATGCCGCGTGGAGAACGTCTTGTGGGTGCGGCGCATCTCGTCGAGCGTCGCGGCGACCTGTCGGTAATCGTCGGGATGCTTGTGGGACAGGACCAGCTCGGTGGTCGGTGTCACCGTGCCCGGTTCGTAGCCGTGCATGTGCTGCACCTGCTCCGACCACTCCCAGCGCTCGTCGTCGAAGTAGAACCGGAACCAGCCGACACGCTGCGGCGACCCGCCGGCCAACGCCTGCTCCAGGTAATCATTGCCCGGCACAGAGTCACACTATCGTCAATTAGCGGGGCACTACCCACCGAAAAGCAGATACAGGCCGGTGAACGTATAGCCGACCATCACCAGCATCATCGCCAGCTGTCCCGTCAATTGGTGACCGGCCGGCAGCAGTCGCAGCGCCCGATCGTGCGCCGCGATCACGCCCGCGACGTGCCCGGCCACCACGCAGCCGACCTTGATGGTGGCAAGCACCGACGGGTGCATCGACAGCACGTAGGCCACCTCCGCGTCGCGAAGGCCAAGCAGCAGGATGACGGTCTGCTGGCCGCGCTCGACCAGATACGTCAGGTAATGGGCGAACACATAGCCGATCACGATCGGGATCAGCGAATGCGCCATCAGCCCCGGCAGCTCGCGGCGCCGTTGCGCGTCGACCCCACCGGTCGTTCGAGCCGCCAGCCAGAACGTCGCGGCCACGACGCCTGCGAACATCAGCAGCCCCGCGGTGCGCATCAGCGTCGACGTGACCGTCGACGAGGTGTGCGTGTCGACGAAGCCGCGCCACTGCGGCATCGCCGAAAAGCTGTCGAATGCAGTGGATCCCAGCAACACGGCGAGCAACGTCACGGTGCCCGGCCGCACCGGCAGCGACGGCAGGTGGTCGAACGGATTGCCGATCGCAATCCTCGCATCGGGATTGCGGCGCAGCGGCGACAGTCGTGACGCCACCACGCTGTACACCTCGAACGGGTCGGCGCGGGCACACCACCGCTCGCCACAGCACAACGCACCCGCGAGGGTGACAGCCAGATAGATGAGCAACCAAATCCGAATGGC
>NZ_DASSCY010000258.1:0-18674 GCF_035697385.1 Mycobacterium sp.
TCATCACCTCGGAGAACCGTCCCGAGTGGATGGTCCTCGAGGCCGTGCCGGTGATTCCGCCGGAGCTGCGGCCGATGGTGCAGCTAGACGGCGGCCGGTTTGCCACGAGCGACCTGAACGACCTCTACCGGCGCGTGATCAACCGCAACAACCGCCTCAAGCGGCTGCTGGACCTGGGCGCCCCGGAGATCATCGTCAACAACGAGAAGCGGATGCTTCAGGAGTCGGTGGATGCGCTGTTCGACAACGGCCGTCGCGGCCGGCCCGTCACCGGGCCGGGCAACCGTCCGCTGAAGTCGCTGTCCGATCTGCTCAAGGGCAAGCAGGGCCGGTTCCGTCAGAACCTGCTCGGCAAGCGCGTCGACTACTCGGGCCGTTCGGTCATCGTCGTCGGCCCGCAGCTCAAGCTGCATCAGTGCGGCCTGCCCAAGCTGATGGCACTCGAGCTGTTCAAGCCGTTCGTGATGAAGCGTCTGGTCGATCTGAACCACGCGCAGAACATCAAGAGCGCCAAGCGAATGGTGGAGCGTCAGCGTCCGCAGGTGTGGGACGTCCTCGAAGAGGTCATCGCCGAGCATCCGGTGCTGCTGAACCGTGCACCCACGCTGCACCGCCTCGGCATCCAGGCATTCGAGCCACAGCTGGTGGAGGGCAAGGCAATTCAGCTGCACCCGCTGGTGTGTGAGGCGTTCAACGCCGACTTCGACGGTGACCAGATGGCCGTACACCTTCCGCTGTCCGCGGAGGCGCAGGCCGAGGCACGCATCCTGATGCTGTCGTCGAACAACATCCTGTCCCCGGCGTCTGGCCGCCCGCTGGCCATGCCGCGTCTGGACATGGTGACCGGGTTGTACTTCCTGACCACCATGATCGAGGGCGACACCGGCGAGCATCAGTCGTCTGCCAAGGACAAGGCCGAGTTCGGTGTGTACAGCTCGCCTGCCGAGGCCATCATGGCGATGGACCGCGGCGCGCTTTCGGTGCGCGCCAAGATCCGGGTGCGGCTGACCCAGCTGCGTCCGCCTGCCGATCTCGAGGCCGAACTGTTCGGTGACGAGGGCTGGAAGCCGGGCGACGCATGGACGGCCGAGACCACGCTGGGCCGGGTGATGTTCAACGAGCTGTTGCCGCTGGGCTATGCCTTCGTCAACGAGCAGATGCATAAGAAGGTGCAGGCTCGCATCGTCAACGATCTGGCCGAGCGCTACCCGATGATCGTCGTCGCTCAGACCGTCGACAAGCTCAAGGACGCCGGCTTCTACTGGGCCACCCGCTCGGGTGTCACGGTGTCGATGGCGGACGTGCTTGTGCCGCCGGAGAAGCAGGAGATCCTCGAGCGTTACGAGGCCGAAGCCGACACGATCGAGAAGAAGTACCAGCGCGGCGCGCTCAACCACGACGAGCGCAACGAGGCACTGGTGAAGATCTGGCAGGACGCGACCGAAGAGGTCGGTCAGGCACTGCGGTCGCACTACCCGAAGGACAATCCGATCATCACGATCGTGGAGTCGGGCGCCACGGGTAACTTCACCCAGACGCGGACGCTGGCCGGCATGAAGGGTCTGGTGACCAACCCGAAGGGCGAGTTCATCCCGCGCCCGATCAAGTCCTCGTTCCGCGAGGGCCTGACGGTGCTGGAGTACTTCATCAACACCCACGGCGCCCGTAAGGGTCTGGCGGACACCGCTCTTCGTACCGCCGACTCGGGTTACCTGACCCGTCGTCTGGTCGACGTGTCGCAGGACGTCATCGTGCGCGAGACCGACTGTGAGACCGAGCGTGGCATCAACGTCACGCTGGCCGAGCGTCAGGCCGACGGCACGCTGGTTCGCGATCAGCACATCGAGACGTCCGCATACGCGCGGACGTTGGCTGCCGACGCTGTCGACGAGAAGGGCAACGTAGTCATCGAGCGTGGCCACGATCTCGGCGATCCGGCGATCGAGGCGATCCTGGCCGCTGGTATCACCGATGTGAAGGTCCGCTCGGTGCTGACCTGCACCACGGGCACCGGCGTGTGCGCGATGTGCTACGGCCGTTCGATGGCGACGGGCAAGCTCGTCGACATCGGCGAGGCCGTCGGTATCGTTGCGGCCCAGTCCATCGGCGAGCCCGGCACGCAGCTGACCATGCGTACGTTCCACCAGGGTGGCGTCACCGGCGGTGGCGACATCACCGGTGGTCTGCCTCGCGTGCAGGAGCTGTTCGAGGCCCGCGTTCCGCGGGACAAGGCGCCGATCGCCGACGTCACCGGGCGCGTTCAGCTCGAGGAGGGTGACCGCTTCTACAAGATGACCATCGTTCCCGACGATGGTGGCGAAGAAGTCGTCTACGACAAGCTCTCCCGCCGTCAGCGGCTGAAGGTGTTCAAGCACGACGACGGTTCCGAGCGGCTGCTTGCCAACGGCGACCACGTCGAGGTTGGCCAGCAGCTGATGGAAGGCTCCGCCGACCCGCACGAGGTGCTGCGTGTCCAAGGCCCCCGCGAGGTGCAGATCCACCTCGTCAAGGAGGTCCAAGAGGTCTACCGCGCACAGGGTGTGTCGATCCACGACAAGCACATCGAGGTGATCGTCCGGCAGATGCTGCGGCGCGTCACGATCATCGATTCGGGCGCAACGGAGTTCCTGCCCGGCTCGCTGACCGAGCGCGGCGAGTTCGAGGCCGAGAACCGTCGGGTGGTTGCCGAGGGCGCAGAGCCCGCGGCGGGTCGCCCGGTTCTGATGGGCATCACGAAGGCGTCGCTGGCCACCGACTCGTGGCTGTCGGCGGCGTCGTTCCAGGAGACCACGCGCGTGCTCACCGATGCGGCGATCAACTGCCGCAGCGACAAGCTGCAGGGTCTGAAGGAGAACGTGATCATCGGCAAGCTGATCCCGGCAGGTACCGGCATCAACCGGTACCGCAACATCCAGGTGCAGCCGACCGAAGAGGCGCGGGCCGCCGCGTACACGATCCCGTCCTACGAGGATCAGTACTACAGCCCCGACTTCGGCCAGGCGACCGGAGCCGCGGTTCCGCTGGACGACTACGGCTACAGCGACTACCGCTAGCTGTTTCTGCGCGAGCAGACGCAAATGTCCCCGCACGCCCGGCGTGTCGGGGACATTTGCGTCTGTTGGCCGCGTTATCCACAAGGCTGACGACTTGTGACTTCACCGCGGGTCGCGCGGTAGTAACCATCGACGGGTGTTCATCGACGAGGTGTTCGCCGTCAACGGTGGCTTCGCCACACACCATCAACTCATGGCGGTGATGTCCCGCAAGGCGCTCGCATCGCACATGAGAGCTGGCGCGGCTCTGGCACCTCGACCGCGACACCTCGGTCGCTGCTCGCCGTTAGAGGTGTCGCCCGGCATCACTAGACTGGCCCCGTGCTAATCGGTTCGCATGTTCACGGAGACGACCCCCTGGCTGACGCCGCGGCCGACGGCGCCGACGTGGTGCAGTTCTTCCTCGGCAACCCGCAGAGCTGGAAGAAGCCCAAGCCGCGCGACGACGCGGAGACGCTGAAGGCGTCGAGCATGCCGCTGTATGTCCACGCGCCGTACTTGATCAACGTCGCGTCGGCGAACAACCGCGTGCGCATCCCGTCGCGCAAGATCCTTCAGGACACCTGCGACGCGGCTTCGGAGATCAACGCCACCGCGGTGATCGTGCACGGCGGTCACGCCGACGACAAAGACACGGAAGCCGGTTTCGAGCGCTGGGTCAAGGCACTCAAGGCCCTGGAGACCGATGTGCCGGTGTACCTGGAGAACACCGCGGGCGGCGATCATGCGATGGCGCGGCACTTCGACGTCATCGGCAGGTTGTGGGATCACATCGGCGACAGCGGCATTGGGTTCTGCCTAGACACCTGCCACGCCTGGGCCGCGGGCGAGGCGCTCATCGACGCGGTCGATCGCATCAAGGCCCTCACCGGACGCATCGATCTGGTGCACTGCAACGACTCCAGGGATGCCGCGGGCTCCGGCGCCGACCGCCACGCCAACTTCGGCACCGGCCAGATCGACCCGCAGCTGCTGGTCGCCGTCGTCGAGGCCGCAGGTGCGCCCGTCATCTGCGAAACCGCTGACGCCGGTCGCAAGGACGACATCGCGTTCCTGCGCGAACATTTGGACTAGCCGGCTGCCTGAACACGGTTCGGTAACCGAACGGCCACCCAACTGGCGGTGACGCGGCGGTGAACTACTCTCATCTGAGTGTCCGCAATTGACGAGGCATCAATTGCGTTGCCGCATGCCCTGGATCCGGCCCCTAAGCGCGACCGCTGGCTCACCATCGCGCGGCGCATCGCCATCGCGACTTGGGCCGTCGTGGTCGTCTATCGAACCGTCACAACAGGGTTCGCGTTCAATCGCGAACTGCTACTTCTCTACATCGCCACCGGCCTGCTCGCGGCGAGCATCGGGCAGGGCCGCCGCATGCTCTACGTCATCAGGGACTGGCTGCCGTTCGCGCTGGTGCTCGTCGCCTACGACCTGAGCAGGGGAGCGGCCGATCTCATCGGCCGGCCGACGATGTGGCACTGGCAGGTCGACGCCGACAAGTGGCTGTTCTTCGGCGCCATGCCGACGGTGTGGCTGCAGGAGCGCCTCAAGCTGCCCCAGCCGCCGTGGTGGGAGATCGTCATCAGCAGCGTCTACATGTCGTTCTTCATCCTTCCCTACGTCGTCGCGGCCGTGCTGTGGCTGCGCGATCGGCAGGAATGGAAGGCGTTCGTCAAACTGTTCGTCGGGTTGTCGTTCGCAGCGCTGGCCATCTATGCGGTGCTGCCCGCCGCGCCGCCGTGGGCCGCGGCCCGCTGCACCGCCGCCGATGTGGATGGCGGCCCGGCCGGCCCGCAATGCATGTTCCGGTCCGCGCGCGGCGTACCCGACGGCGGACTGCTCGGGGCGATGCAAACCACTCAGGACGGCGCCAACGGCTGGGTCGAACGCATCGTCGGTCGGGGCTGGGGCAAGCTGAATCTGCACTCCGCCACCGCCCTGCTCGATCAGGGTCAGGCCAGCGTGAATTTGGTGGCCGCGATCCCGTCGTTGCACGCCGGGCTGACCCTCGCGATTGCGGCATTTCTGTGGAGACGCGTGCATCGCGGATGGCGGCCAGTGCTCGTCGCCTACGTGCTCATCATGGCGTTCACCCTGGTGTACACGGCCGAGCACTTCGTCATCGACATCCTGCTCGGCTGGCTGCTTGCAGTGGTCGTCATCTTCGGGATCAACCTGCTGAACCGACGGTCAGCTGCCGGTGAGATACACCTTGCGCAGGGTCTCGGTGACGGTCCACTGCGTCTCCGTCCCAGCGGCCAACCGGACGACGTCGCCGACGCCGAGTCGCAATGCCGGGCTGCCGTCGGCGAACGTGACGCTGGCTGAGCCGGACAGCACCACGAACACCTCGTCGGCTTCGACATCTGCCATCACGCCCGGTGTCATTTCCCATACGCCGACTTCCAGGCCGCCGAACTGGTCGATGGCGGTGGCCGCCGCCGTCGGCTCACCGCGTATCGACTGGTCGGCCCGGACAGGCTGGTGATCGAGGTCGATCGTCGCGGCGTGGATGACGGAGTTGGGTTCCATCGGACGAGTATGCGAGCGGATGAGCATGCGAGCCGTATTACGGCTCTTGTGCGGCTGTAGACAAAATGTAACATTGGGGCATGTCGGATACGCATGTCGTCACCAATCAGGTCCCGCCGCTGGAGGACTACAACCCGGCCACGTCACCGGTTCTGACCGAGGCGCTGATCCGCGAGGGCGGCCAGTGGGGCCTCGACGAGGTCACCGAGCTCGGCGCGCTGTCCGGCAGCAAGCAGGCGCAGCGCTGGGGCGAGCTGGCCGATCGCAACCAGCCGATCCTGCGCACGCACGACCGCTACGGCCACCGCGTCGATGAAGTCGAATACGACCCCGCCTACCACGAGCTGATGAAGGTGGCGGTCGGTCACGGTCTGCATGCCGCGCCATGGGCCGACGACAGGCCAGGCGCCCACGTCGTGCGCGCCGCCAAAACATCGGTATGGACGCCCGAACCCGGCCACATCTGTCCGATCTCGATGACGTACGCGGTCGTCCCTGCGCTGCGCAACAACGCGGAACTGGCCGCGGTGTACGAGCCGCTGCTGACCAGCCGCGAATACGACCCCGAACTCACGGTGCCTGCCAAGAAGGCCGGCATCACCGCGGGCATGTCGATGACCGAAAAGCAGGGCGGCTCCGACGTTCGGGCCGGCACCACGCAGGCCACCCCCAACGGCTTCGGGAGCTACAGCCTCACCGGACACAAGTGGTTCACCTCGGCGCCGATGTGCGACATCTTCCTGGTGCTGGCTCAGGCCCCCGGCGGCCTGAGCTGCTTCATGCTTCCGCGAATCCTGCCCGACGGCAGCCGCAACCGAATGCTTCTGCAGCGGCTCAAGGACAAGCTCGGCAACCACGCCAACGCGTCGAGCGAGGTCGAGTACGACGGCGCGATCGCCTGGCTGGTCGGCGAGGAGGGCCGCGGCGTGCCGACCATCATCGAAATGGTCAACCTCACCCGGCTGGACTGCACACTGGGCAGCGCCACCAGCATGCGAAACGGCTTGGCCCGCGCCATCCACCACGCGCAGCATCGAAAGGCGTTCGGCGAGTATCTGATTGACCAACCGCTGATGCGCAACGTGCTTGCCGATCTGGCCGTCGAGGCCGAAGCCGCCACCATGGTCGCGATGCGGATGGCCGGTGCGACCGACAGCGCCGTGCGTGGTGATGAGCGCGAGACGCTGCTGCGGCGCATCGGTCTGGCGGCCAGCAAGTACTGGGTATGCAAGCGGGCAACCCCGCACGCCGCCGAAGCGATGGAATGCTTCGGCGGCAACGGCTACGTCGAGGAGTCGGGAATGCCGCGGCTTTATCGCGAAGCGCCGCTGATGGGCATCTGGGAAGGCTCCGGCAACGTCAGCGCGCTGGACACATTGCGCGCCATGGCAACTCGTCCCGAGTGTGTCGATGTGCTCTTCGACGAACTGGCCACCACCGCTGGCGCCGACCCACGGCTTGACGCCCATGTCGACACCCTCAAACCAGCGCTGGACGACCTGGACACCATCCAGTACCGGGCCCGCAAGATTGCCGAGGACATCAGCCTTGCACTGCAGGGCTCGCTGATGGTGCGGCACGGCAACCCCGCGGTCGCCGAGGCGTTCCTGGCCACCCGAATGGGCGGTGCGTGGGGCGGAGCATTCGGAACCTTGCCCACCGGACTGGATTTGGCGCCCATCCTCGAGCGTGCCATGGTCAAGGGATGACACACGCCATCAGGCCCGTCGACTTCGACAACCTCAAGACGATGACCTACGAGGTCACCGATCGGGTTGCGCGCATCACCTTCAACCGGCCCGAGAAGGGCAACGCGATCATCGCCGATACCCCGCTGGAACTGTCGGCGCTCGTCGAGCGGGCCGACCTCGACCCCAGCGTCCACGTGATCCTGGTATCCGGTCGGGGAGAAGGCTTTTGCGCCGGATTCGATCTGTCCGCCTACGCCGAGGGATCGTCCTCGGCCGGTGGTGGCAGCCCGTACAAGTACACGGTGCTGTCGGGCAAGACGCAGGCGATCAACCACCTGCCCGATAAGCCATGGGACCCGATGATCGACTACCAGATGATGAGCCGGTTCGTCCGCGGCTTTTCGTCGCTGATGCACGCCGACAAGCCGACGGTCGTCAAGATTCACGGCTACTGCGTCGCGGGCGGAACCGACATCGCCCTGCACGCCGATCAGGTGATCGCGGCTGCCGACGCGAAGATCGGTTATCCGCCCACCCGCGTCTGGGGTGTGCCAGCCGCGGGTCTATGGGCTCACCGACTTGGTGACCAGCGCGCGAAACGTCTTCTGCTGACCGGTGATTGCATCACCGGCGCTCAAGCCGCCGAATGGGGACTTGCCATCGAGGCGCCCGAGCCCAAGGATCTCGACGAGCGCACCGAGCGGCTGGTCGAGCGGATCGCCGCAGTGCCCATCAACCAGCTGATCATGGTCAAGCTGGCGATGAACTCCGCACTACTGCAGCAGGGCATCGCTACCAGCCGGATGGTCAGCACGGTGTTCGACGGCGTGGCCCGGCACACGCCCGAGGGGCACGCATTCGTCGCCGACGCCCGTGAACACGGCTTCCGCGACGCCGTCCGTCACCGCGACGAACCCTTCGGCGACCACGGCCGGAAGGCGTCCGGGGTCTAGACGTGCCGACTCTCTCGCGGATGACGGCACGCTCCGTCGTGCTGAGCGTGCTGCTGGGCGCCCATCCGGCCTGGGCCACCGCCAGTGAACTCATCAGGCTCACAGCCGATTTCGATATCCGCGAGCCGACCGTGCGGGTGGCGCTGACCCGTATGGTCAGCGCTGGTGACCTGGTTCGATCCGAGGACGGCTACCGACTGTCCGACCGCCTGCTCGCACGGCAGCGACGCCAGGACGACGCGATCAACCCGCCGTCGCGCAACTGGGACGGCACCTGGACCACGCTGGTGATCACCCGCATCGGCACTGACGCACGCACCCGTGCGACGTTGCGAACCACCTTGCAGGACAACAGGTTCGCGGAGCTACGCGAAGGAGTGTGGCTTCGACCCGACAATCTCGACGCACGACTGCCTGCCGAAGTGACCGACCGGGTGCGGGTGTTGCACGCGCGCGACGACGATCCCGGCGAGCTCGCAGCGAGGTTGTGGGATCTGGCGGGTTGGGTGCGCATCGGGCATGAACTGTTCGACGAAATGGCCGCGGCCACAGACATTCCCGGCCGATTCGTCGTCGCGGCGGCCATCGTGCGCCACCTACTGGCCGACCCGGTGCTGCCCGGCGAACTGCTGCCAGGCGATTGGCCAGGCTCGGCTTTGCGTGAGGCGTACACGAACTTCGCCGCCGAACTGGTCGCGCGGCGTGACGATGTCGAAATGATGGAGGCAAGATGAGTGGCGAGGGTGCGGCGGGCAGGAGCGAAGCGACCGGGGGATCGGGTGGTGTGCGCGTCGAGCGCAACGGTGCGGTGACGACGGTGATCATGAACCGGCCCGAGGCGCGCAACGCCGTCAACGGACCGGCCGCCGCTGAACTCTATGCCGCGTTCGACGAATTCGACAAGGACGAATCGGCTTCGGTCGCGGTTCTCTGGGGTGACAACGGAACCTTCTGCGCCGGAGCAGATCTCAAGGCGTTCGGCACGCCGCAGGCCAACCCGGTGCACCGAACCGGGCCGGGACCGATGGGGCCGAGCCGGATGGTGTTGTCGAAACCAGTGATCGCCGCTGTCAGTGGCCACGCCGTCGCGGGCGGTCTCGAGCTGGCGCTGTGGTGTGACATGCGGGTGGCTGAGGAGGACGCGGTATTCGGCGTGTTCTGCCGGCGCTGGGGCGTCCCGCTGATCGACGGCGGGACAGTTCGGCTGCCGCGACTGATCGGGCAGAGCCGGGCGATGGACCTGATCCTCACCGGCCGCGCGGTCGATGCGCAGGAGGCATGGGCAATCGGGTTGGCCAACCGCGTCGTGCCCAAAGGCCAGGCGCGCCAAAAGGCTGAGGAACTCGCCGCCGAACTCGCGCAACTTCCGCAGCAGTGCATGCGGTCGGACCGGCTGTCGATGGTCAACCAGTGGGGCGGGTCCGAAGCCGAGGCCATGGACTTCGAATTCGCGAGCATCTCCCGCGTCGCTGCCGAATCATTGGAGGGCGCACGCCGTTTCGCCGCTGGCGCAGGCCGCCACGGCGCGAGCGCCTAGCCCTTGCCGATCTTGTTGCCTGAGCCGGTATCGCTAACCTTCGGATCGCCGTCTCTGTAGGTGACGGTGTTGTTGAGGCCGACGACTGCGATCTCCTTGTCGATCCGCTCGAAGGTGATCTTGTTGTCGGAGCCGCCGATGTTCACGTTGGCGCACGTACCCTTGACAGTCAGCGTATTGTTGGCGCCGCCGACGTTGAGCGACTTCCCGTCGGCGCAATCGATGTCGGCTGTGGTGCCGAACGATCCGTAGTTGATCGTATTGCCGACCTCGACTTGAGCGCCCGACGTGCCCGCCGTAGCGGTAGGAGTCTTGGTGTCGCTGCTTTCCGATCCACAGCCGGCCAGTGCCAGCGCGGCGACGGCGGCCACGGCAATGACGAGGCGCGCGCGCATCACGCAGGCACCCGGTCAATGCGGTTCGTCATGCCCAATTCGCGGCCACGGTCCCAGACGAACGGCTCACCGCTTTTGTAGAGCACGGTCTGGTCATAGCCGTATACCGTGACGTCGTTGACGACGTGATCGGCCACGATGACGTTGGACGAACCCTGCACGGTCACCGCCCAGCACGAGCCCAACGCGTTGATCTGATTTCCCGTGCCGAATACCAGTAGTGTGCCGTTGTTGCAATCCAGCGTCTGCTCGATGCCGTTACCGGTGATGTGGGTATCGCCTTGGACGTGGGCACCGACGACACTGGTGTCGGCGCATTGACGCGCCAACGGGTTGCAGACCTCCGGTTGCGCATCTGCGTCTGGCGCTCCCGCCATCAGTGCGACCGACGATGCGATCACTCCTGCCGCCAGCAACCGGCCTACACCTGTCGATGCCATGCAGGGAAGCGTACGACGCCGGGCGTCGTCGTGGCAGTAGTAGGCACAAGTCGCCATCGATGACCGTGCTGGGTAGCGTGTTCAGCGATGCGTTGGCGTGTCAATCCGGTTGCTGTCGTAGCGGTCACAGCGGTAGTGACCGCCGCGGGGTGTTCCCAAACCATCGGCGGCACCGCGCAGCGGGCGCGCCCAGACGTACCCGATCCGAACCGCAGCTACGGCTACGTGGACGACCGCTGCGGGCTGCTGGTCGACGGCACGGTCCAGGAAGTAATAGGTGCAGACGACGTCGTACGGCCCTACAGCGGGGCGGTCTGCCAGTACGTGCTGTCGCGCCGATCGGGCGCAGATGCCGCGCCTCCGGTTTTGATCGACGTCAACTTCTCGTGGTTCGAGACCGGCAGCATCAACCGCGAGCGTGTTCTGGCCAGTGAGCGTGGCGCGACGGTGACGATGAAGGTCGTCGAACGACACGAAGCCTTCTTGGCCCGACGCGACACCACCGGTGTGGCCTGCTCGGCGACGGCAGCAGCGGGCACCGGTGTGTTGAGTTGGTGGGTGCAATTCCGTGGTCAGACCGCGGGCGACCCGTGCATCGACGCCGAGAAACTGCTGGCCGCCACGCTGCAATCGGACATGTAGCGATGTCCGGCCCGCGTTCAGTCTTGAGGTGCGTCGCCGCGCTCGCGGCCGGCGCCGTGCTGCTGGCCGGCTGCGGGCCCTCAGATCAGCAGGAGACCGCGACCACTTCGGCACCGCCTCCGCTCCCGCCTGGCGATGGTTTCCGCAGCGCGGACTGCAACGGTGTGACCGACGAGGACATCACCGAGGCGGTCGGATCGTCGATGTTCACCAGGGCAGTCGTGAGCGACGCCGGCTGCTTCTGGCAGGAGAACACGGTGCTCGGCTCGTTCGGCGCGGGCATGGGGATTTCCACGTGGTGGTATCGCGGCAGCGATATGGATACCGAACGCTCGCTCGAGCAGCAGGCGGGACGCACTCTCACCGAGCTGTCCCTCGACGGCAACAAGGGTTTCAAGGCCGCCGATGCCAACGCGTGCAGCATCTATGTGGCCAAGGGCGACGACGTCATCACGTGGTCCATCCAGACGATGAATCCCGCGATGCTGCCGGATCTGTGCGCGATCACCGAGCAACTCGCCGAGCTCAGTCAAGAGCGCGTCAACTGACCGCTGGGAAACTAGAGGTGTTAGTTTTCGCAGATCAGGTCTCGGGTTCAAACGAAGGGCGATGGACATATGGCAGCTCCGCAGTCTTCTGGAGCCGCCAAATCGGCGACTTCGAGCGGCGCCGGCCGGCGACCGGCCAGGCTGAGCCGTGATTCCATCGTCAACGCCGCGCTGACATTCCTCGACCGGGAGGGGTGGGACGCGCTGACCATCAACGCGTTGGCCACCCAGCTGGGCACGAAGGGCCCCTCGCTGTACAACCACGTGAACAGCCTGGAAGATCTGCGCCGCACCGTCCGGATGCGCGTCGTCGGCGACATCATCGACATGCTCAACACCGTCGGCCAGGGCCGCACCCGCGACGACGCGGTGACGGCGATGGCGGGCGCGTACCGCAGCTATGCCCACCACCATCCTGGCCGGTATTCGGCCTTCACCAGGATGCCGCTCGGTGGCGACGACCCCGAGTTCACCGAGGCCACCAGGGCCGCGGCCGCACCGGTGATCTCGGTCCTGGCGTCCTACGGACTCGACGGTGACGCCGCGTTTTACGCCGCGCTGGAGTTCTGGTCGGCGATGCATGGCTTCGTGTTGCTGGAGATGACCGGGGCAATGACAGGCATCGATACTGATGCGGTGTTCACGGACATGGTTATGCGGCTCGCAACGGGCATGGAACGGCGGTAACGATCCGTAGGGTTTGACCTGCGGTAAGAGCTCCCGCGACGGGTTTGGATCGGCGCGGGCCGTCCTGGTATCGTGGACGATCGTGCCTGGCAGATAAGGCGCTTGCGGTTGCGAATTCCGTAAGCATGCCCGCACGCCGGGCCAATTCGCGTGTCCACTATGCCTAGGAAAATTTCCTCGGCGGGCGCATGCGACACACCCGGTCGCGGGGTAAGCGAGCGGGACATAACTGCAGTACAGAGAACTTCAGATCGACTTAGAGACAGCAAGCAACACAGAAAGCCGGTAGATGCCAACCATCCAGCAGCTGGTCCGCAAGGGTCGCCGCGACAAGATCGCCAAGGTGAAGACCGCGGCCCTCAAGGGCAGCCCCCAGCGCCGCGGCGTGTGCACCCGCGTGTACACGACCACCCCGAAGAAGCCGAACTCGGCGCTTCGCAAGGTCGCGCGCGTGAAGCTGACCAGCGCAGTGGAGGTCACCGCCTATATCCCGGGCGAAGGCCACAACCTGCAGGAGCACTCGATGGTGCTGGTGCGCGGCGGTCGTGTGAAGGACCTGCCCGGTGTGCGCTACAAGATCATCCGCGGCTCGCTGGACACCCAAGGCGTGAAGGCTCGCAAGCAGGCGCGCAGCAAGTACGGCGCCAAGAAGGAGAAGAGCTAATGCCACGCAAGGGGCCCGCACCCAAGCGTCCATTGGTCAACGACCCGGTATACGGGTCGCAGCTGGTCACCCAGCTGGTCAACAAAGTGCTGCTGGACGGGAAGAAATCGCTGGCCGAACGCATTGTTTATGGTGCGCTCGAACAGGCCCGCGACAAGACCGGCACCGATCCGGTCGTCACCCTCAAGCGCGCTCTCGACAACGTCAAGCCCGCCCTTGAGGTGCGCAGCCGCCGCGTCGGTGGCGCGACCTACCAGGTTCCTGTCGAGGTTCGCCCGGAACGCTCGGTGACGCTGGCCCTCCGCTGGCTGGTCAGCTTCTCCAAGGCCCGCCGCGAAAAGACCATGGTCGAGCGCCTGGCGAACGAGATCCTCGACGCCAGCAACGGTCTGGGTGCTGCCGTCAAGCGACGTGAGGACACCCACAAGATGGCCGAGGCTAACCGCGCCTTCGCGCACTACCGCTGGTGATCTAGCCGCCGGCGGTGCGGCCGGCGGCGCTAAGGCCATACGGCTGACAACAGCAACTACCAAGCGAAAGAGAAGACTTCTGTGGCACAGAAGGACGTGCTTACCGACCTGACCAAGGTCCGCAACATCGGCATCATGGCGCACATCGATGCCGGTAAGACCACGACGACCGAGCGCATCCTCTACTACACCGGTATCAGCTACAAGATCGGTGAGGTGCACGACGGCGCCGCCACGATGGACTGGATGGAGCAGGAGCAGGAGCGGGGGATCACCATCACCTCCGCCGCTACCACTTGCTTCTGGAATGACAACCAGATCAACATCATCGACACCCCCGGCCACGTCGACTTCACCGTCGAGGTGGAGCGCAGCCTGCGCGTGCTCGACGGTGCCGTTGCCGTGTTCGACGGCAAGGAAGGCGTTGAGCCGCAGTCCGAGCAGGTGTGGCGTCAGGCCGACAAGTACGACGTCCCCCGCATCTGCTTCGTCAACAAGATGGACAAGGTCGGCGCCGACTTCTACTTCTCGGTGCGCACGATGGAAGAGCGCCTCGGCGCCAACGTCATCCCGATCCAGCTGCCCGTCGGCGCCGAAGGTGACTTCGAGGGCGTCGTCGACCTGGTCGAGATGAACGCCAAGGTGTGGCGCGGCGAGACCAAGCTCGGTGAGACCTACGAGACCATCGACATCCCTGCCGAGTTGCAGGAAAAGGCCGACGAGTACCGCACCAAGCTGCTCGAGGCCGTCGCCGAGACCGACGAGGCGCTTCTGGAGAAGTACTTCGGCGGTGAAGAGCTGTCCGTCGAGGAGATCAAGGGTGCGCTGCGCAAGCTGACCATCAACTCCGAGGCCTACCTCGTGTTGTGCGGCAGCGCGTTCAAGAACAAGGGCGTTCAGCCCATGCTCGACGCGGTGATCGACTACCTGCCGTCGCCACTTGACGTGCCGCCTGCCGTTGGCCACGCGCCCGGCAAGGAGGACGAGGAGATCGTCCGCAAGCCGTCGACCGACGAGCCGTTCTCGGCGCTGGCATTCAAGGTCGCGACGCACCCGTTCTTCGGGAAGCTGACGTACGTCCGGGTGTACTCGGGCACGGTCGAGTCCGGCTCGCAGGTCATCAACGCCACCAAGGGCAAGAAGGAGCGGCTGGGCAAGCTGTTCCAGATGCACTCCAACAAGGAGAACCCGGTCGAACGGGCCTCCGCGGGACACATCTACGCCGTCATCGGGCTGAAGGACACCACCACAGGTGATACCTTGAGCGACCCGAACAGCCAGGTCGTGTTGGAGTCGATGACCTTCCCGGATCCGGTTATCGAGGTGGCCATCGAGCCCAAGACCAAGAGCGACCAGGAAAAGCTGTCGCTGTCGATCCAGAAGCTCGCCGAGGAAGATCCCACCTTCAAGGTGCACCTGGACCAGGAGACCGGCCAGACCGTCATCGGCGGCATGGGCGAGCTGCACCTGGACATCCTGGTGGACCGGATGAAGCGCGAGTTCAAGGTCGAGGCCAACGTCGGCAAGCCGCAGGTGGCCTACAAGGAGACCATCAAGCGCACGGTCGACAAGGTCGAGTTCACCCACAAGAAGCAGACGGGTGGCTCTGGCCAGTTCGCGAAGGTGCTCATTGCCATCGAGCCGTTCACCGGCGAAGACGGTGCGACTTACGAGTTCGAGAACAAGGTCACCGGTGGCCGCATCCCGCGCGAGTACATCCCGTCGGTGGATGCCGGTGCGCAGGACGCCATGCAATACGGCGTGCTGGCCGGCTACCCGCTGGTGAACCTCAAGGTCACGCTGCTCGATGGCGCCTACCACGAGGTGGACTCCTCGGAAATGGCGTTCAAGATCGCCGGCTCGCAGGCACTGAAGAAGGCCGCCCAGGCGGCCCAGCCGGTGATCCTGGAGCCGATCATGGCCGTCGAGGTCACCACGCCCGAGGACTACATGGGCGACGTGATCGGCGACCTGAACTCCCGCCGTGGTCAGATCCAGGCCATGGAGGAGCGGGCTGGTGCACGCGTCGTCAAGGCGCATGTGCCGCTGTCGGAGATGTTCGGCTACGTCGGAGACCTTCGGTCGAGGACCCAGGGCCGGGCGAACTACTCCATGGTGTTCGACTCGTACGCCGAGGTTCCGGCGAACGTGTCGAAGGAGATCATCGCGAAGGCGACGGGTCAGTAGTCTGACCTGCCGTCACCGCGGCGAACAGCAACTGCAAAGATCAACACTGCTTTAGAAGAAGCACCAACACAGTCCAGGAGGACAACACAGTGGCGAAGGCGAAGTTCGAGCGGACGAAGCCGCACGTCAACATCGGGACCATCGGTCACGTTGACCACGGCAAGACCACGCTGACCGCAGCAATCACCAAGGTTCTGCACGATAAGTACCCGACGTTGAACGAGTCGCGCGCGTTCGACCAGATCGACAATGCGCCTGAGGAACGTCAGCGCGGCATCACGATCAACATCTCCCACGTGGAGTACCAGACCGAGAAGCGCCATTACGCGCACGTCGACGCACCTGGTCACGCTGACTACATCAAGAACATGATCACCGGTGCCGCCCAGATGGACGGCGCGATCCTGGTGGTGGCGGCCACCGACGGTCCGATGCCGCAGACGCGCGAGCACGTGCTGTTGGCCCGCCAGGTCGGCGTGCCCTACATCCTCGTCGCCCTCAACAAGGCCGACGCGGTCGACGACGAGGAGCTCATCGAGCTCGTCGAGATGGAGGTCCGCGAACTGCTGGCCGCCCAGGAGTTCGACGAGGACGCTCCGGTCATCCGGGTCTCGGCTCTGAAGGCGCTCGAGGGCGACGAGAAGTGGGTCAAGTCCGTCGAGGAGCTGATGGATGCGGTCGACGAGTCGATCCCGGATCCGGTCCGCGAGACCGACAAGCCGTTCCTGATGCCCGTCGAGGACGTCTTCACGATCACCGGCCGCGGCACCGTGGTCACCGGTCGTGTCGAGCGCGGCATTGTCAACGTGAACGAGGAAGTCGAGATCGTCGGCATCCGCCCGGACACCACCAAGACCACCGTCACCGGTGTCGAGATGTTCCGCAAGCTGCTCGATCAGGGCCAGGCCGGCGACAACGTCGGTCTGCTGCTGCGTGGCATCAAGCGTGAGGACGTCGAGCGCGGTCAGGTCGTCGTGAAGCCCGGCACCACCACCCCGCACACCGAGTTCGAGGGCAGCGTCTACATCCTGTCCAAGGACGAGGGCGGGCGGCACACGCCGTTCTTCAACAACTACCGTCCGCAGTTCTACTTCCGCACCACCGACGTGACCGGTGTGGTGACGTTGCCGGAGGGCACCGAAATGGTGATGCCTGGTGACAACACCGACATCTCGGTGAAGCTGATCCAGCCCATCGCCATGGACGAGGGCCTGCGGTTCGCGATCCGTGAGGGCGGCCGTACCGTCGGCGCCGGCCGGGTCACCAAGATCATCAAGTGATCTGATTTCGTCGCGAAACGGCGCTCACCCGAGAGGGTGGGCGCCGTTTTCGTTGCTCGGCGCGTCGACTTCTGCACCAGCGTCGTGAATCGTCGCCGATCGCAGCCCTCCTGCAGAAATCGGCGCTTCTCGCACGCGTAGCCGTAACACGTGAGACGACTGGGGCGATGTACCTCGCGAATGCCCTGGTCGGGTCAGGAAGGGTTGGGCTCTTATGTTTCGTCGTATTTCTACATTTGGCAGCGCCGTAGCTATCGCGGGCGCCGCGGCGGTCGGGCTGTTCGCGGGTACGGCGAACGCCGAACCGATCTGCCCCGACGTCCATTGGATCGGCGCCGCCGGCTCAGGAGAGCGTGGGCCCGAAGCGACCCTCAACGGCGGAATGGGCCGGGTCGTGTTCCAGTCGTACAACGACTTGAAGCAGCGCGTAGAGAGCGACGGCCGCACGATGACCGCCGAGGCGGTCGAGTATCCCGCCGTCGCAGTGCCTGAGGACGACGGCGGCGTGGGCGAATGGCTCGGGTTCATGGGCAGCGTCGACACCGGCGCCGCCGCGCTGGGCGCTCAGTACGAGTCGTTTGTTCAGCGCTGCCCGACTTCGAAGGTGGTCCTGGCCGGCTACTCGCAGGGCGCGATGGTGGTGCACCGCAACCTGCAGGCGCTCGCCGCGAGCCCCAATCTCGCCGCCTCGCTGTTGATCGCCGACGGCGACCGGCGACCGGACGATCCCACGTTCAACCTCGGTTCGGTCACGTCGGTGCCCGGCGCAGGCAAAGGCGTCGCGCAGGACTGGCCCATCCTGGCCCACGCTCCTGGCTCCATGGCGCCGGAGGTCGGGGCGCGCACGATCAGTGTGTGCGACCTTGGCGATGCGGTCTGCGACTACGACCCCGAGGCCGAGGAGACATCGTCATTCGCGGTCGCCGTCCACACGAGCTACGGACGCGCCGCGAGCGGCGGGCTGGAATGGACGGAGCCGCTGTATCAGCTCGTCGGCCCCGCACCTGCGTTGCCGGACGCGCATCAGGTCACGCCTCTGGATGCGACGGCGACGGTCCAGTAGCCGAGCGCCGGGCCGTCCACAGCACGAGCAGGCCAGCTGGTAGGAGCAACCCGGCCAGTACGGCCAGAATCAGATCGATCGCTCTACCGGCCGATAACCCGGTGTGCTCGAGCATTTCCAGCGCCGTGCCCGACACCGCGACCCCGACGCCTGCCAGGGTGACCAATGCCGTCAACGTGACGCCGGCCGCCTCGCCTGCCCGCTCCGGGCGGACGACCGCCTGTGTCGCGACGGTGGTGAACGCGTACACCAATCCCAGGGTGAACCCGCACACCGTCAACGCCGACAGGTAGACGACCCAGTCGTGCGCCGCCGCCAACACCGCCAGCGCTAGCGCCGCGGCAACACTTGTCACGCCCATGACGAGCACCGGCGGCCTGCTGGCGGCGAGCCGCCCCGAAAGCGCACCGCCGAGCGCGGCTCCTGCCGACGGGCCAAGAAACGCGAGGCCCGCCATCAACGGATCGAGCCCTCGCACCTGCTGCAGGTACAGCGTCGACAAGAAGATCGTGACGCCATACGCGACGTTCGC
>NZ_DASSCY010000259.1:0-6801 GCF_035697385.1 Mycobacterium sp.
GCACTGCTCGAAGCCGGCATCGACCGCCAGCTGGACCGCCGTCATGCGATGCGCGATATTCGGGCGCTCTTCGCCGGCCTCGGCGATCTCAGAAGCGAACTCACCATGCTCGGGCGGTACGTGCTCACGGTGTTGGACGAGGAGTCTCAATTGCTCCAGCTCACTTCGCGTGTTCCCTCAGGCCGGTCCAAACGCCTCGACGATGCGTACGCTGCGCTGTTCGCGGGTCTCTACGCGGAAGTGGCCGACTGGGTCACGGGCTGGGTGCCGGCGATCAGCAAGCAGGACGCCGCTGCCATTGGCCGCATCGGCGTCAACGCGCTGCTTGGCAAGCGGGCGACGAGCGCGCTGCTTGTCGGACCGGACGCCGACATCGCCGACGAGGCGTACGTCGCAGCCTGGACCGCGATGCTGGCCAGCCGGATCGAAGCGCTGCGCGAGTAGCTACAGGTCCAGCAGCGCCATCTCCGGCGCCTCGATGAGTTCACGCAACTCGGAAAGGAACGCCGCCACCGCAGCCCCGTCGACGATGCGGTGATCGAACGCGCACGTGAGCGACATCGTCGGCCGCGCAACAACATTGTCATCGACAACGACCGGCCGCGGCTTCAGCGAGCCCATGCCGAGGATCGCCGCCTCCGGATAGTTGATCACCGGCACGCCCTCGTCCAGCCCCAGCGCCCCGAAGTTGGACACCGTGAACGTGGAGCCCTGCAGTTCCGACGGCTTGAGCGTGCCGGCCCTCGCGTCGCGGATCAGCCGAGCCACCACAGAGGCCAGCTCGCGCGTGGTCTTGTCCTGGGCGTCGCTGACGACAGGCACCAGCAGCCCGCGCGGTGCGGCGACGCCGAATCCAAGATGGACGGCCGAATGCAGATGAATCTGCGGGCCGTCTGTGGTGTCGACCCACGTGGAGTTCAGGTTCGGGTGGTGGCCGATCGCGATAGTGAGCATTCGCAGCGTCAGCACGAATGGCGTGATCGGCGACTCCTCCCCCGCCACATCACGCATCCGATCCCTCAGCCGCAGCAGGTTGGTGCAGTCAACCTGGACGCTGGCATGTGCGTCAGGTATCTCTTTGCGCGACACCGACATTCGATGCGCCATCTCCGCCTGCACACCGCGCACCGTCAGCATGTCAGGGCTGGGCGCGGTCCTTCCAGCCGCAGCGAGCACGTCTTCGCGGGTGATCACGCCGTCGGGGCCGGAACCGGGGGCGATGTTCGTGAGGTCGACGTTCAGCTCGGCCGCCAACTTTCGCACCGGTGGCTTCGCGCGAGGACGCGCCTCCGCACCTGCAGATGCGCGCCTGCTTGTGTCCATGCCGTCGTCCGCGCCGTAGCCGACGAGCACCGGCCTTCGGGTTGAGGGCGGCGACGTGGGCGGGGGCGGCTGGAGCTCCTCGGCGTCCGTCGCGATGCGCACCAGCACCGCACCGACATTCAGCGTGTCGCCGTCGTCCCCGCCCAACTCGACGATGCGGCCGGCATACGGGCTCGGAATCTCGACCTCGGCCTTGTTTGTCTCGACTGTGCACAGCGTCTGGTTCAACTCGACGGAGTCCCCGGCAGCGACGTTCCAGCTCGTGATCGTCGCTTCCTCGAGGCCCTCGCCCAGATCGGGTACCAGGAACTCCTTCACGTTCACGGCTGCTCCATCGTCCGTTCGACACAGTCCAGCAGCCTGTCGACGCCTGGCAGCCACAGCTTCTCTAGCCGCGCAGGCGGATACGGTGTATCAAAACCGGTGGCGCGCAACACCGGTGCCTCCAAGTCGTAGAACAGTTCCTCGGAAATGCGAGCGGCCAGTTCCGCGCCGAAGCCCAACGTGCGCGGGCCCTCGTGCATCACCACCGCGCGGCCGGTCTTGCGCACGGATTCCGCGACCGTGTCGAAGTCGAGCGGGTTCAGCGACCGCAGATCGATGACCTCCATGCTCCAGCCATGCGTGTCGGAAGCGAGGTCGGCAGCGCTCAGTGCGGTCGCGACGAGCGGGCCGTAGGTCACCACCGTGACGTCGTCACCGGTGCGCCGGACGGCTGCTCGACCGATCGGAAGACCCGGCGAGTTCGTGTCGACGGCTTCACGTGTCCAGTAACGGCGCTTGGGCTCAAGGTAGATCACCGGATCCTGGCTTGTGATCGCCTGTCGCAGCAGCCAGTACGCGTCCGACGGCGTGGACGGCACCACCACTTTCAGGCCGGCGGTATGCAGCCAATAGCTCTCGGTGGACTCCGAATGGTGTTCCACCGCGCCGATTCCGCCGAAGGACGGAATCCGTATGGTCACCGGCATGTCCACATCACCGTGGGTGCG
This sequence comes from Mycobacterium sp., assembly GCF_035697385.1. Lineage (GTDB taxonomy): Bacteria > Actinomycetota > Actinomycetes > Mycobacteriales > Mycobacteriaceae > Mycobacterium. The sequence continues at coordinate 2,316 of NZ_DASSCY010000259.1, forward strand.
CATCCGGTACTTCGCCAAGTGGCTGACGATCTGGTCGAACGCCGGCGCGGCGAACCCGTCGAACTGAATCTCAGGGACCGGTATGAAACCGCGGATTGCCATTCCGATCGCGATGCCCACGATGGCCGACTCGGCCAGCGGTGTGTCGAAACACCGTTGCTCACCGAAGGTTTCGGAAAGACCCTCGGTCACCCGGAAAACACCGCCGAGCTTCGCGACGTCTTCGCCGAAGACCAGCACGCGCTCGTCGGCCGCCATGGCGTCGTGCAGCGCCCTGTTGATCGCCTGCACCATCGTCAATGTCGGCGCCGACGGCACCGCACTCAATAGCGGCCCGCGGGGCTCAGGCGCGTCGTCGCCCTGCATCGGCGGGCGCTCAATGATCTGTGTCATCTCAGGCCTCCTTCGCCAACTCCGCCAGCAGCTGTTGCCGCTGATTCGCCAGTTCCGGAGTGATGTCGCGGTAGACGGTGTCGAACATCTCGGTGATGTCGATGTCGTCGGCGCCGACCACCGACTCGCGTAACTCGCTGCGTAATCGTTTCGACTTGGCCGACACTCGCTCCTCGAGTCGCTCGGTCCACACGCCGACGGACTGCAGATACGTGCGGTACCGGGGAATGGGATCGCGAGCAAGCCAGTGGTCCAGCTCCTCCTGCGATCGGTATCGGGTGGGGTCGTCGGAGGTGGTGTGCGGCCCCAGCCGGTAGGTGATCGCCTCGATCAGCGTCGGGCCGCCACCCTCGCGCGCCCGCTGCGCTGCCTCCGCCATTACCGCGAAACAGGCCAGCACATCGTTGCCGTCCACGCGGACACCGGGCATGCCGTAGCCGATGGCGCGGTGCGCGATCGACGGCGCGGCCATTTGACGGCTGACCGGTACCGAGATGGCCCACTGGTTGTTCTGCACGAAGAACACACACGGCGCTTGATACACCGCTGCGAGGTTCAGCGCCTCGTGCGCGTCGCCCTCGCTGGTGGCGCCGTCACCCATGAAAGCCACCGTCACCGAGTCCTCGCCGAGCCGTTGCGCGGCCATCGCGGCGCCCACTGCGTGCAGTCCGTGAGTGCCGATCGGGATCGCGATCGGGGCGCAACATTTCTCGGTGAAGCCCAATCCGCCGTGCCACTTGCCGCGCCACACCGCGCCCATCTGCCCTGGTGTGATGCCGCGGATCAGAAACGCGCCGATCTCGCGGTACTGGGGAAACAGCCAATCGGTCTTGCGCAGGCACGCCGTCGCGCCGATCTGCGCGGCTTCCTGGCCGCGGCACGACGCGAACAGCGCCAATTCACCCTGCCGTTGCAGGTTGACGAATTCGATGTCGAGTTCGCGGGTGACGACCATCATCTCGTACAGCCAGCTAAGGGTCTCGGGAGGCAAATCCCGGCTATAGCGGTCAGAAGATGTGGGCGCCCCGTCGGGGGCAACGAGTTGCACCGGTTCGATGTCGACAACCACCGGCGTCGCGACTACCCGCCCATTCAGTAAAGCCATACCGCCTCCTTTTCGGTGACGGCATGTTCCGCCGTCGAACCGCGAGGTGCTCAGCACGGAGGCGATCAGAGCAAAACCTCAGGTGAGAGGCTGCCAGCTAGTTGCCGGGGTGGGGCGCTAGCTGGACGATGCGCTCTGCTCGCCGCAGCACTGGGGCATCTACCATTATGCCTTCGAACTGGAAGACGCCCCTCTCATTGCGCGCGGCGGCGAGGACGTGTCGTGCCCATTCCACCTGCTCAGCAGTCGGCTCATAGCCCGCGCGAATCACCGCGACCTGCGACGGGTGGATGGCGACTTTCGCGTCGAAACCGACGGCAACCGCGTCGTCGACCTCACCACGTAGGCCGTCGAGATCCTTGATGTCCAGGTACACCGAATCCAGCGCCATCCGGCCGTACGCCTTGGCGGCCAGCAGGGTCTGCGACCGCACGTGCTTGGCGACTTCGCGGTAGCTGCCGTCGGCGTTGCGGTTGGCGGTGCCCCCCAGCACGGCGAACAGATCCTCTGCGCCCCACATCAACGCCAACGCATTGTCGACGCGCGCGAGGTCCGTGACTGCGAGCGCGCCCAGCGGTGTCTCGATCAGCACCACCACGTCCAGCGGCGCCAGCGCACTTACCTGCTCGGCGGTTTCGGTTTTCGCCAGCATCACGGTGGTGTAGGCGGTGCGGGACAGCGCCTTCAAGTCGAGCTCGTGGTCCGCCGTGGTCGTGGGATTGATTCGCACGACGGTGCGGGCCGGATCCAGCGGAGTATCGACGAGCGCTTTGCGCGCGGCCTCGCGGTCCTTGGCGGCGACGCCGTCTTCCAGATCGAGGATCACCACATCTGCTGCCGCGGCGGCCTTTTCGAACCGCTCAGGGCGGTCTGCTGGGCAGAACAACCAAGCCGGACCAATCTGGTCGAGCGCCATCAGTTCTCCTCGGCTTCGGCAGGTCGCTTGCGCACCATGGTCTTTCGCGACGCCGTCGCGACGACGTCGCCGTGCTGGTTGCGGGCGGTGTGGGCGAAGGTCACGATACCTTCCCCGGGACGGCTCTTGGACTCGCGCTTGTCGGTCACCTCGGTCTCGGCGTACAACGTGTCCCCGTGGAACAGCGGCTTGGGGAACGCGACCTCACCGAAGCCGAGATTGCCGACGATGGTGCCCTGCGTCAGTTGCGCAACGGACAGGCCAACCAAGGTCGACAGGGTGAACATGGAATTGACCAGCCGCTGATTGAACGGCGGCAGAGCATCCGAGAATGCCGCGTCGAGATGAAGCGCCTGGGTGTTCATCGTCAGCGTGGTGAACAGGACGTTGTCGGCCTCGGTGATGGTTCGGCCGGGCCGGTGCTGGTAGAGCACACCTGTCTCGAACTCCTCGAACCACAAGCCGCGCTGGACGACTGTTCTTTTCTGCGGCTCATCGCCCATTACAGACCGGCCTCACGGGCGATCAGCATCAACTGCACTTCCGTTGTGCCCTCCCCGATTTCGAGGATCTTGCTGTCGCGGTAGTGACGGGCCACCGGGTACTCGTTCATGAACCCGTAGCCACCGAAGACCTGGGTGGCGTCGCGCGCGTTGTCCATCGCGGCCTCGCTGGCGACCAGCTTGGCGATCGCGGCGGCCTTCTTGAACGGCTTGCCGGCGAGCATCAGCGCTGCGGCGTCGTAGTACGCCGTGCGTGCGGTGTGTGCACGGGCCTCCATCCGGGCGATCTTGAACGAGATCGCCTGGTAGGTACCGATCGCCGCCCCGAACGCCTCGCGTTCCTTGGCGTACTTGACGCATTCGTCGACGCACCCCTGCGCGGCTCCCACAGACAGCGCGGCGATGGCAATTCGGCCCTCGTCGAGGATCCGCAGGAAGCCCGCATAGCCGCGCCCCCGCTCACCCAGCAGGTTCCCCTGCGGCACCCGCACGTCGTCGAAGCTCAGCGGATGCGTGTCCGAGGCGTTCCAGCCGACCTTGTTGTACGCAGGCTCGGCGGTGAAGCCCTCGGTGGGCACCGGCACGAGAATCGACGAGATCTCCTTCTTACCACCGGATTCGCCGGTCACCGCGGTGACCGTGATCAGCTTCGTGATGTCGGTGCCCGAGTTGGTGATGAACTGCTTGGAGCCGTTGATCACCCAGTGTCCGTCGTCCAGCTTGGCGGTGGTCTTGGTGGCGCCCGCATCGGTGCCCCCGCCCGCCTCCGTCAGGCCGAAGGCGCCGAGCGCCTTGCCACTCGCCAGCAGCGGCAACCATTCCTGCTTCTGCGCCTCGTTGCCGAAGCGGAACACGGGCATGGCGCCCAGCGACACGCCCGCCTCCAGCGTGATCGCGACGCTCTGGTCTACCTTGCCCAGTTCCTCCAGCGCCAGGCACAGCGCGAAGTAGTCGCCGCCCATTCCGCCGTACTCCTCGGGAAACGGCAGGCCGAACAGTCCCATGTCGGCCATACCGGACACGACTTCGTAAGGGAAGGAATGCTCTTCGTCGTGCTTGGCCGCTACCGGCGCCACCACACTCTGGGCGAAGTCGCGCACCGTCTTGGCCAGCTGCTCATAGTGATCGGGCAGCATGCCGGTCGCCAGAAAATCACTCATGTCACTTCCTTTTGCATTGCGTCTGCTGAATTGCCGGCTTCGCCGGCGGTGATCCTCGCCAGCGGCTGGCCCACCTTCACCTGGTCGCCTACGGCGACAAGTAGTTCCACAACACCCGCTACGGGCGCGGCAAGCGCATGTTCCATCTTCATCGCCTCGACGGTGACGACGACCGCGCCGGCGGCGACGTGGTCACCGTCGCCGACACTCACGGCGACCACCGAACCCGGCATCGGGCTGGTGAGCTCGGCGTCGCCGCTGTGCGCATCGTCGGGACGGACCGGCGCTTCCCGAAGCTCCTCGACTACGACAGTCCGGCCCGCGCCGGACAGCCAGATCTGGCCGTCGGCGGCCGCGACGAGATAGTCGGTGCGCAGGCCGTCCAAGGTGATCGCAAACCGGTCGCCGT
>NZ_DASSCY010000260.1:0-10901 GCF_035697385.1 Mycobacterium sp.
GCCGCCGTCGTGTCCACCAGCGTGACCAGCGCTGCACAGGACATCGGTACCTTCATTCGAACGCAACGCGAGGCTGCGCAGGTGTCCGTGCGGCAGTTGGCCGAAAAGGCCGGTGTCAGCAATCCCTACCTCAGCCAGATCGAGCGGGGATTGCGGAAACCCTCCGCCGACGTGCTCAACCAGATCGCCAAGGCGCTGAGGGTGTCTGCGGAAGTGCTTTATGTCCGCGCCGGGATCTTGGAACCCGGCGAGGGCAGCGAAGTCCGCGACGCCATCATCACCGACACGGCGATCACTGAGCGGCAGAAGCAGGTGCTGCTCGACATCTACACGTCGTTTTGCCAACAGAACGAAGCTGCTGAGGGTGAGGAGCCGACGACTGAGACGACTGACTAGAACCAGATCAACCGCTCACTGAACGTCAAACCACAGAACATCTGAAAGGAAGTAAGACATGGCTACCAAAGCGCAGAAGACTCAGAAGAACCAACCGACCGCTGACGATCTGAAGGCCCCGCTGCTCGCCGCCGTTGGCGCCGCCGACCTGGCCCTCGAGCGGGTCAACGAGATCGTTGCCACCCTGCGCGAGCGTGCCGGCGAGGCCCGCACCGACGCCGGAGCACGTGTCGGGGAGACCCGCGCCCGCGTGACCAAGCTGCAGGAAGACCTGCCGACCCAGTTCGACGGCCTGCGCGAGCGGCTGAACAGCGACGAGCTGCGCAAGTTCGCCGAGACCTACGCTGAGACCGCGCAGACCACCTACAACAAGCTCGTCGAGCGTGGCGAGGCCGCCCTCGAGCGGCTGCGCAACACCTCCGCCCTCGAGGAAGGCCGCGAGCGTGTCGAGAGCTACCGCGAGCTGACCGAGGAAGCGCTGGGCAACGTCGCCACGCAGACCCGCGCCGTCGGCGAGCGTGCCGCCAAGCTTGTCGGTGTCGAGCTGCCGAAGAAGGCCGCGCCGGCCGCCAAGAAGGCCCCGGCTAAGAAGGCTCCGGCTAAGAAGGCTCCGGCCAAGAAGGCTCCGGCCAAGAAGGTCACCCAGAAGTAATTCGACGCAAACGATGACGCCCGCATAGGCTGGTGAGGTGATACTTGCCGACCTAGCGGGCGTCATTGTGCTTGCGCTCGTCTTCCTCGCCTTCGTCGTGGGCACCTATTCGTTCGTGCACGCCGCGATGCAGCGTCCCGACGCCTACACCGCGGCAGGCAAGCTGACCAAGCCGGTGTGGCTCGCGATCCTTGGCGTCAGCGTCTTGCTCCTGCTGTTGTTCCGCGATCCGTTCGGGGCGGCGATCGCGGCGGTGGCGTCGGGCATCTACCTCGTCGACGTCCGGCCGAAGATCCTGGAAATCCAGGGCAAGTCCCGATAGCCCCCACATGACCAAAATGCACCGTGCCGTCGCTGCCGCGGTGGCGGCCTTGAGTGTCCCGCTCGCGCTTGCCATTCCAGCGCACGCCGACACCACGCTGCCGCCCCCTTACATCGATCACGTGGAGTGGGCGAAGTGGGGTGACCTGTCAAGCCTGAGGGTGTACCCGACACACGCAGGCCGAGTGGCATCCACCGACTTCGTCGATCCGGCGGGTGCATGGGCCGAGGTGTTGACGCTCTCACCCGACGCCGACATCCCCGGCATGCAGGCGCAGTTCGTATGCCATTGGCAGCTCGCCGAATTGGCCTTTCCCGGTAAGGTCAGCTGGAATCTCGAGCCGTGGCGGCCTGAGGTCGACGACGCCGAGATGGTCGCCGCAGGGTGTAACCCCGGTGGTACCGAAGAACCGTTTTAGTGGGCTCATATACGCGGGATGAGGTGGCCGCGCTCGTCGACCACACGCTGCTCAAGCCAGAAGCGACCGAGGCCGACGTGCGCGAACTGGCAGCGGAAGCCGAAGAACTTCACGTTTTCGCGGTATGCGTATCGCCGTCGATGATCCCGGTCGTCCGGCGATCGCTGTCGCTGGGCCCGACCATCGCGACAGTGGTGGGATTCCCGTCAGGCAAACACTTTTCGCCGGTGAAGGCGCAAGAGGCCCGGCTTGCCGTCGCGGAAGGGGCGAAAGAAGTCGACATGGTGATCGACGTCGGCGCCGCCCTCTACGGCGACTTCGATGCTGTGCGCGCCGACATCGCCGCGGTGCGCGAGGCCATCTCCGAAACCGTCGTTCTCAAGGTGATCGTCGAATCCGCAGCGCTGTTGAGCCTCGGCGATGAGCAGACGCTGGTCGACGCCTGCCGCGCTGCCGAGAACGCAGGCGCGGATTTTGTGAAGACCTCCACCGGCTTTCACCCGTCCGGGGGTGCATCGGTGCGCGCGGTGGAGCTGATGGCCGCGACTGTTGCGCCCCGCCTCGAGGTCAAGGCCAGCGGCGGCATCCGCACCGCCGCTGACGCGATCGCGATGCTCGACGCCGGCGCGACACGGCTGGGGTTATCGGGAACCCGCGCGGTGCTCGACGGGCTGGACTAGTTGGGCGACGAGTGTGGAGTTAATGCACGCGTTCAGCAGAAGAACCGTGCATCAAGTCCACACTCACCGAAGAGTCAGAGACCCGAGAAGCAGGGGTCTTCCCCGCCCTTGGGGATCTCGGCGTTCTGCGTCGAAAACTGGCTCACCACACCGGTATCGGTGACTTCCACGGAATCGGCGTGGATCCCCATCGGGTAGTTCTTCGTCAGCTGCGCGGTGAACGCCTCAAGTGCAGGCTGGACCGTCTCGCGCGGCAGGGTGAAGCCCAGCCCGGTCAGTTCCTGCACCTGCAGCGAGAGCCCGCCGTCGACAACCTCCGGCTTGGCGACGATGCTGCCCAGCGCACCAACCAACTCGATGGTGCCGTCGGATGGGTTGGTCTTCACGCCTGTGACGAAGCTTCCGACGATCGGGATCGCGTCCTGGATCGTCTGCTTGATGCCCTCGGAGCTCCAGGTGATGTGCGCGATCAACGAGCCGATCGAGCCGCTGGATGTCGCGGTGTCCTCGAGCCGGACATCCTTGATGTCCAAGGTGACCTTCATACCCTTGGCATCGCGGATCTGATTGCCCGCGGTTTCGATGTTGATGTTGGTGTAGTGGCCGGACATGTGTTGGATCAGGAACGGCGGCAGCGGGTCGAAGGACGCCTTGGCTTCGTCTTCTACGACGCATCCGGTGACCTTGGCCACGATGCTGTCCGCGCGGCTGCGCGCATACAGCTCACCACCCAGCAGGCTTGCCAGCACCAGCGCCAAGACGATGATGACGACCAGGACGATGGACGTCGGGTCGCTGAAAAGGCTCTTGACCTTCGCCAGCGGCGACGAGCCGGGTTGCTGGGGTGCGGTCTGCGGTGGCCCGGGGGGCGGTGCGTCATAGCCCTGCGGTGGGCCCTGCCCGAACTGTGGCGGCGGTGGGCCGGGCGGGTCCTGATTAGCCGGTCGAGCCCAGGGATCGGTCACCCCAGCGATTGTGCCTTACCGAGATGAGTGAAGTCCGAGCGGTTGCGCAACACCGCGACTGTCTCACGCGCCTTCGCGGCCTCGTCCAGGTCGATGTCGACGACGAGCAGCCGGGGCTTGGCTTCGGCGGCGACCACCACATCACCGAGCGGAGAGGCGACAAGGCTGCCACCGACGCCGGTGGGTCCCAGCGCGGCGATCTCGTCGCCGGGATAGGCCTGGTCGACCGCGGCGATGTAGCCCGTCGTATCGATCGCACGGGCCCGGGCCAGCAGCGTCCACTGCTCGAGCTTGCCTGGCCCGTTTCCCCACGAAGCGTGCACGGTGATGAGTTGCGCTCCGCGCCGGGCCAATTCGACGTACAGCTCGGGAAAGCGGACGTCGTAGCACAGCGTGAGGCCGACATTGACCGGTCCCGAGTCGCCGTCGACCGTGATCACCACGGGTTCGCGGCCCGGTGCGACGGTGTCCGATTCTGCGAAGCCGAATGCGTCGTAGAGGTGGATCTTGTCGTAATGCGTGTCGACACCCGGGCCGGTCGCGATCAGCGTGTTGGTCACCCGGCCGTCGTCGGCGGGGACGAACATCCCGGCGACGACGACGATGCCCGCCCGCTCGGCGATCGCCCGCACACCTGAGGCCCACGACCCGTCCAGCGGCTCGGCGATAGGCGCCAGCGGCACCCCGAACCGGCACATCGTCGCCTCGGGGAACAGCACCAGCCGCGCGCCGGCATCCGCTGCCAGACGTGTGTAGTCCTCGACAAGGCCGAGGTTGGCGGCCGGTTCGGTGCCGGCTTGGATCTGCGCCAGCGCAATCCGCATGCCCGCCAGCCTAGGGCGCGACGGCCGACCGCGGAGCGCCGGCGGGCGCGACATCAGACCACGGCACGGAGAGCACACCGTCACGCATCCGGCGGCGCGGCGGTTCGACCGGGAATCCCTCGTCGCGCAGCAGGTCGAGCATCGCGCGCCAGCGCACCCGCGGACCGAACACACCGTGGCCTGCGACGCTGGCCCATGCGCGGTCGGCGGCCGTGAGCAGCGCGTGGATCGGCTGGCCCGCGACGTTGTGGTGGATCAACACCTTGGGCAGGCGTTCGGCAAGGTCTGAGGGGCGGTCGATGGCGAACGGATCGCAGGCCAGCGTCAGGCTGACCGGCCCTGCGGCGTCCAGCAGCACCCAACTGCAGCGGCGGCCAAGCTCGTCGCAGGTGCCGTCGACGATCAGCCCGCCGGGCGCCAGCCCCGCCTGCATCACCGACCAGGCGTCGGGCACCGCCTCGACCGGGTATTGCCGCAACACGTTGAACGCCCGCACCAAAACCGGTGTGTGCCCGGCCAATTCGAAGCCGCCGAGCGCGAAATCGACTGTGCTCGTTTCGGCCGCGCGCGCGGCGCTGACCCGTTCGGGATGGATCTCCAGGCCCACGACGCGAACGTCGGCGCGCACCGCACGCAACCGCGCCGCCAACTCCAGCGTGGTCACCGGCAGAGCGCCGTACCCGAGGTCGATCACCAGCGGCTCGGCCGCCGCCTGCAGCGCAGCGCGGACCCGCCGCGAGTGCACCAGCCAGCGGTCGCTGCGGCGCAGCCGGTTGTGGCCCGTGGTGCCACGGGTGATCGCGCCCACCGGTTTAGTGATGGCGAGAAATCCAGTCAGAGGTGAAGGCCCGCTCCTCGTCGAAGAGGCCCTGCAAGCCGTTCAAGATCAGCTCCTCCAGCTTGCCGCCGACCAGCGGGATATGGACCTTGCACTCACTGGTCAGCCGCAACTCGCTACCGGTTTCGGTCTCGGTGAGGAGGTACTGGCCGCGGATGTGTCCTGGCGCATGCGTCACGGTCGCGGTGAAGGTGCCGTTGGCGCGGCTCTTCTCGTTGTCGAAGGGCTCGAAGTGTTGCGTGCGCGTGATGATCAGGTCGACGGGGACCACGGCCCTGGCGATCGGCGGCAGATCCCGTCGCCGCACGTGCTGACTGAAGACGATGTCGGTGCCTCGCTCGCCGGAGGAGAACGATGTGACCTCCGAGTGTGGGAGGTGTCGGCGGTAGACCTCCATCAGGCTTTGCCAGTACTGGTGGCTGGTGAAGTCCTGATAGATCTTCTCAGCGGGTGCGTTGTACGCGAGCGTGTAATCCATGCGCCGCGTCATGGAGCATGATTTTACTTACGTTTCAGGCGTTCTCGGTGATCCACACCGTGGTGAAGCGCTGTTCGGCGATCAGCAGATCGACCAGTTGGCTGCCGATGAAGTTCTCGATCTTGCCGCCGACGAGCGGGACGCGGACCTCGACGGTGGCGGTGATCTCCAGCTTCGAGCCGTCGCCCGATTTTGCCGGGATGAGGGCGGCGGTGCCGGTCAACGTCGCTGGCGCGCCGCGGATCGAGCCCTTGACCGTCGCGGTGGCCTGGCCGTCGCGGATCGGGCTCCACGTCTCCTCGCGCACGAAACTCAGGTCGCCGCGGTGGAATTGGATCACCACGCCGGGCAGCCGGTCGGCGCGCAGCGTCTGGGTGGTGACGATGTCGATGCCACCGTCCGGATCGACTGTCATCGAATCCAGCGAGTAGTCGTCGGCGCCGGAATCGGCCAACCGCTCCATCCAGTACTGCTCGTCGCGGAATGCCTGATGAACCTGTTCGACGCTGCCCTCGTATTCGGCGGCCATGTCGAATGATCGCGGCATAGCTGGCCAGGCTACCGTTACCGCCCGTGACCGGTGAGGAAGTCGGGGGTGCGGCCGTCGCCGAGGCGGTGCCGCTCGCGCCGCTGACCACATTGCGCGTCGGGCCCGTCGCGCGCCGCCTCATCACGTGCGACACCACGCAGAAAGTGGTCGCGGTGATGCGCGCCCTGGAGGGCGAGAACCCGCTGATCCTCGCCGGTGGGTCGAACGTCGTGCTGGCCGACGACCTCGCGGACCTGACCGTCGTGTTGCTCGCCAACACCGAGATCACCGTCGAAGGCAACGTCGTGCGCGCCGAAGCCGGAGCCGCATGGGACGACGTCGTGGTGACCTCGCTGGCCCATGGTCTCGGCGGGCTGGAATGCCTGTCGGGCATCCCCGGCTCTGCCGGTGCGACGCCGGTGCAGAACGTCGGTGCCTACGGGGCGGAAGTGGCCGACACGATCCGCCGGGTGCGGCTGCTGGACCGCCGCAGCGGCGAGGACCGCTGGGTTTCGCCGGAGGTGCTGCAGTTCGGTTACCGCACCAGCATCCTCAAGCATTCGCAGGCCGCGATCGTGCTCGAGGTGGAGTTCGCGCTGGACGCCGAGGGGCGCAGCGCGCCACTGCGCTACGGCGAGCTGGCGACCGCGCTTGGCGCCGAAGCGGGTTCGCGCACCGACCCGTTGCGGGCGCGGGAGGCGGTGCTGTCGCTGCGCGCACGCAAGGGCATGGTGCTCGACGACGGCGACCACGACACCTGGAGCGTCGGGTCGTTCTTCACCAACCCCGTCGTGCCGGCCGACGAATTCCATCGGCTACAGACCGAGGTGGAGGGACCGGTGCCGAACTACCCGGCACCCGACGGCGTGAAACTGGCCGCGGGCTGGCTGGTCGAGCGGGCCGGTTTTCACAAGGGCTACCCGGGTGACGACGCCCCGGCGCGGCTGTCGACCAAGCATGCGCTGGCTGTGACCAATCGGGGCGGCGCCACCGCGGCCGACGTGATTGGCCTGGCCAGGACGGTGCGCGACGGTGTTAGAACGACATTCGGGATCGAACTCACACCCGAGCCGGCACTGATCGGGTGCGCACTGTAGGTACGCTGGATCCACGTGAGCCCAGCCGATCCGATGCCGTCGATCAACCGACGGCGGGCACTGACTGCTCTTGCGGTCGGGATCGTCGCGCCGGGCGCGCTGGCAGCATGCGTCAGCAGATCCAGCAAAACGTCCGGTGAAGCAACCGCACCCCCGGCTCCGTCGTTGACGTTCGAGCCTGCCCCCGCCGCCGTCGATGTGTCGCCGACGGCGCCGATCGGTATCGAGGTCAAGGACGGCTGGTTCCAGCGGGTCGCTCTGACCAACCCGGAGGGCAAGGTCGTCGCGGGCACGCTCGACCGCGACCGCACCGCGTTCAACGTCACCGAACCGCTCGGCTACGGCGTCGTCTACACCTGGGCAGGCTCGGTGGTCGGCCGCGACGGCAAGGCCGTCCCAGTGCAGGGCGACTTCACGACCATCAACCCGGACACCCAGGTCAGCGGCCGGTTCCAGCTCGCCGACGGCCAGGTGGTCGGTGTCGCGGCGCCGATCATCATTCAGTTCGACGCGTCGATCAGCGACAAGGCGTCCGTCGAGAAGGCGCTCAAGGTCACAACCGAGCCGCCAGTCGAGGGCAGCTGGGCGTGGCTGCCCGACGAGGTCGGCGGTTCGCGGGCGCACTGGCGCACCCGTGACTACTACCCGGCAGGCACCAAGGTCCACGTCGACGCGAAGCTCTACGGGGTGTCGTTCGGCGACGGCGCCTACGGTGCTCAGGACGCGACGCTGACGTTCGAGACCGGCCGTCGCCAGGTGGTCAAGGCGGAGGCCTCGTCGCACCGCATCCAGGTCCTCGACGCGCAGGGCGCCGTCATCATGGACTTCCCGTGCAGCTACGGCGAGGGCGACCTGGACCGCAACGTCACCCGCAGCGGCATCCACGTCGTCACCGAGAAGTACGAAGACTTCTACATGACCAACCCGGCCGCCGGTTACGCCAACATCCGCGAACGCTTCGCGGTGCGGATTTCCAACAACGGCGAGTTCATTCACGCCAATCCGGCCAGCCTCGGCGCGCAGGGCAGCAGCAACGTCACCAACGGATGCATCAATCTGTCCGAGTCCGACGCGCAGCAGTACTTCAACAGCGCCGTGTACGGGGATCCGGTCGAGGTAACCGGGACACGCATCCAGCTGTCCTACGCCGACGGCGACATCTGGGACTGGGCCGTGCCGTGGGATGAGTGGGTATCGATGTCGGCGCTGTCCGAGCAGGGCTCACCGTCGGGCATTCCCAGCACCGCCCCTGCGACGCCGTCGGGCGCGCCTCAGCCGGTCAACGAGCGGCCCGGCGGCTAGGACTTGCGTCGAGGCTGCGCGGTCTCGACGACGTGAGCCTCAGATGTGACCGGGCATCCCGGCCATCCCCATGCCTGAGGGAATGTGCGGCGTGTCGTCAATGGGTGGCATGTCGTCAATGTGCGGCCCGCCGGTGAATGGGTCAAAGGGCAGCCCGGCGTCGATCGGCGCAACGGGCGGTGGAGGCGGTGGCGGTGGCGGGGGCGGGGGAAGGAACGGGCTCCCGAGGCACGCCGCATCGGCGGGGTTCGACATGCATGCGGGATCGTTTGGGCCGGTTGGCGGGCCCGGGGGTGCCGGAGGGGCATACGGGCCGCCGGCACATATCGGATTGGTCGGCTGCTGGATACACGCGGGATCAGACGGACCCGTGGGGCCTTGCGCGTTGGCCGGAGCAGCCACGCCCGTCGCGGCCATTGCGATAAACGCCCCGGCCACAACGGCTTTCGTCATCGTGCGGCAACTTAGGGCAGTCGTCCAGCTCATATGTCGCTCCTTTGGTGAGGACCGCACAGTCGGCGCTGTATCAACGCGATCGTCGCATACCTGCCGTCCGCACACCGCCAAAACCGACCTTGCCTTAATTGCCGTCCGTGACAATTGTTTTCGCGATGTCAGCGGCGATTGAAGCGCGATCCACTGGCTCCACTGACCTGGTCGCGTGGCCGGATCACGATGGTGTCCAGGTCGACGTGCGACGGCCGGGATGCGACGAACCCGATCACCTCGGCGACGTCTTCGGCCACCAACGGGGTGACCCCTTCGTAGACCTTCTCGGCGCGCTGCTCGTCGCCGTCGAATCGGCGCAGTGAGAAGTCCGTCTTCACCATGCCGGGCGCAATCTCGGTGAGCCGCACCGGCTTTCCGAGCAGCTCGCTGCGCAATGTGCGGTGCAGTACGCCCTGGGCGTGCTTGGCGGAAGTGTAGCCCGCACCGCCGTCGTAGATCTCGACCGCGGCGATCGAGGTGACGGTGACGATCAGGCCGTCGCCGGACTCGATCAGCTTCGGCAGCAGCGCCTTCGTCACGCGCAGCGTGCCCATGACGTTGGCCTCCCACATCCAGCGCCAGTGGTCCAGGTCGGCGTCGGCGACGGGCTCCAGGCCGCGGGCGCCGCCGGCGTTGTTGACCAGCATGTCGACCCGGTCCAGGGCGCTCGCCAATGCGGTGACGTCCTCGTCGCTTGTGACGTCGGCCACAATTGCGGTGCCACCGATCTCGTCGGCTAGTGCCTTGATGGGGCCTTCCCGTCGTGCTACGCATACGACGTTAAAGCCTTGTCCTGCAAGCATTCTCGCGGTCGCTTCGCCTATTCCGGCGCTCGCGCCGGTGACCACAGCGACCCGTCTGTCGGCTGAAGGTGTCGTCATCTGCCCAACTTTAGTTGGCGTGCTAAGTTCGCCATGTGTACCGGAGCTGTTGTTGTCGCCGCGTGATCAGCCGCGCCTGACCGACCCCGGATTTCTCACAGTCTCCCGTCGAGTCGCAGGTGTGGCCAGGACCCACCAGCCGACTTCGACAAAGGACATGCCCGTGCGCACCACCACGACTCTCCGTCAGAACCCCACCGCCGCCCACACCAAGCGGGCGCTGCTTTCCCGGCCCTACATCGTCGCCCCGTCGCTGCGGGTCGCTGACGGCGCAGCCGCGTCGGTGTTCGGGGCGGCGCGGCTGCGTGGCCCGATCGCCCGCGACGTCATCGCCCAACTCACCCGGCTGAGCATCGCCACGGTGAACCGGCAGGTCACCGCCTTGCTGGATGCCGGGGTGCTGCGTGAACGCGCAGACCTTGCCGTCTCCGGCGCGATCGGGCGTCCGCGGGTGCCGGTTGAGGTCAACCACGAGCCGTTCCTCACGCTCGGCGTCCACATCGGCGCGCGCACCACCAGCATCGTGGCCACCGACCTGTTCGGCCGCACGCTCGACGTGGTCGAGACGCCGACGCCGCGGGGTACGCAGGCCGCCGCGCTGGCGTCTCTGGCCGGCAGCGCCCGGCGGTACCTGAGCCGCTGGCACCGTCGCCGCCCCCTCTGGGTTGGGGTGGCCGCCGGCGGTGTCGTCGACTCCACGACTGGATACCTCGACCATCCGAGGCTGGGCTGGTCCGAGGCCCCCGTGGGTCCGGTGCTGGCAGAGGCGCTGGGCCTGCCGGTGTCGGTCGCCTCGCACGTCGACGCGATGGCGGGAGCTGAACTGCTGCTCGGGGTGCGCCGGCTGCCAACGGCGTCGTCGACGAGCCTGTACGTGTACGCCCGCGAGACCGTCGGCTTCGCACTGTCGATCGGCGGCCAGGTGCACTCGCCCACCAGCGGCCCCGGCACCATCTCCGCGTTGCCTGCGCAGTCGGACCTGCTCGGCGGAAGCGGGCAGCTCGAGTCCACCGTCAGCGACGAGGCCGTG
>NZ_DASSCY010000261.1:0-20453 GCF_035697385.1 Mycobacterium sp.
TGGTCCTCGGGATTGCACATGCCCGGGGCGGCCTGCTTGGCCATCACCGCTTCGAGCACCGCGCGGGCTTCGGGGGTCAACCAACCTTCGGCCTTGCTCATCCCGTCGCGCTGTTGCGGGCCGATGCGGAAGCTGCGCCGACGCGCCCGATCAGCGTCGGACAGTTCGCCGTCTTGGTCGAGCAGCATCGCCAGCCGCTCGGCGGCCTCGCGCAGTTCCTCGGGTTTGAGCCCGCCGGCCAGTGAGGCGAGTTGGGCTTCGGCGGCCTCACGCTCGTCGAAGGTGACGAAGCTGGGCAGTTGATCGAAGAACCGCCGGATGATGCGCACATGCTCGGCGCCGATTTCGCCGCGGGTCTGTGCGGCGGCGGTGCCCGCCAGCACTGGCTCCAACACCTCTCCGGACAATGTGTGTCGCGGCGCGAGATCGGCGGCTTCCCGGACTCGTCGCTGCGCTTCGGATTTTCGAGATCCGCAACAGCGTGCTCAATGCCGCGCCCACACTGGGCTCACCTAGCTCGGCCACCGGAGCCTCGGCCAGCCCTGCGACCAGCCGGTGCCCGATGACGGCTTGGCTGCGCACAAATGTCTCCCACCGCGCGGTCAGCGCGCAGCGCTCGGCGGTGCTCAACCCGTCGAACGACTCGACCGCCAGATCGGCAAGCTCAGCAGCCATCGCCGCCATCCGCTTACCGATCCGCTCAAACTCCACACACCGAACACTAGTTCGAGTCACCGACAAATTCCGACGCCAGACCGCCTGAAACCAAAGTGACACAAGTGAATTGAGGGCCTCAGCCCCAGGCTCGCGAGTCTTCCGTTGGGCCCTGTGAAACACGTGGTTCACTCACCTACTGGGCAGCAGCTCGTTATCGCTCTACTACGCAAGTTCGCCGCGTCTTATACCGACGTTAATCGAGTAGTCGACTACTCTATTCGGCGCCCGCGTGCCAGAGCACCATTCGTCCGTGTCTCGAGTGTTCTTCAACCATTCCAGCTGTGATGCTGTCGAGGCGCTGGCGTTGCAATCGTGGCTTGAGCGGCGACGCAAGCGCCCCACGCCGCCCGCCGGCTCCACTCGTGGCGGGCCGCTGGCGCACTCAGGAGCGAGCGTATGAGCGCGGACAACGATTTTTGGGACGATCTTCTCTCGCATATTCGGGAGCAGCGACTTGTGCCGGTCGTCGGACCTGAATTGAACGTCGTCGATCTGGGGGGCACCGAACAGACCCTGACCACCCTGATCGGCGAGCGCCTCGTCGAGAAGCACAGCCTGACCGTGCCACCTGGTGTAACGACCATGGGCGAAGCGGTGGCCGCCTTCCTGCGCGAGCGCGGCCAGTTTGAGGCCGACCGGCTCTATCGCGATATCAACAACATCATCGTGAAGTTGGATCCGGAGCCTGGCGACGCGCTACGCAACCTCGCGACTATCGACGACTTGCGCCTCTTCGTCGCTACCACGCCCGACCGATTGCTCGCGAAGGCAGTCAACGAGGTCCGGTTCCACGGCCGACAGACTGCGCGCGAAATCGCGTTCTCCCCGGCACAGTCCACCAGCGAACAGTCGCGCAATGCGGCCGCGGCTGCGTCAACCGAAACCGTCGTGCTCAATCTGTTTGGCCGGTCGGCATCCACTCCGCAATATGCGATTCACGAGGAGGACCGGCTGGAGTGGATTCATGCGTTACTGAGCGACACGGCGAATCTTCCCGACTGGCTCGACCATCAGCTTAAGGACTGCCCGTTATTGTTCATCGGCTGCGAGGTACCCGATTGGATCGGCCGATTCCTGCTACGCATGTCAACAAACGGTCGGCTGTCTGTTGAGCAAAAGCAGTTCTTCTTCGCCGGGTGCTCATCGCTGTACGAACCGTCACTGTCGAACTTCTTCGAAACATACTGCCGCAAGACGCAGGTCCAACAATTGGACGTGTCTCCGACCGAGTTCGTCGCGGAGCTGCGTGCGCGTTGGGAGCAGGAATCTGCGCCGAGGAAGGCTTCCGTGGGTCACGCCATTCGGCCTGCCAGTTCGGACACGCCGACGATCTTTATCAGCTATATGCGTGAGGACGCAGACGCTGCGCGACGGATTTGCGACGCTATTCGAGGTCTCGGCGGGGACGTTTGGCTGGACGAGCGACGGTTGCTCCCCGGAGACGACTGGCAAGCCGAGATTCTGGCTGCGATACGCCGCAACATTCGCTTGTTCGTTCCGATCATCTCGGCGAACACCGAGCGGGTGGAGGAGGGCTATGTTTTCCAGGAATGGTACGAAGCGGTCGAACGATCGCGCCGCATTCCAGGTCGCCGATTCATCGTTCCAGTAATAGTCGACGACGACTACTTGGGCGACCCGAGCAAGTACCACCGGATGCGGAATAGCTTCGGACACTTGCACTTCGGTCGCGCACCTGCCGGGGCTCCGGACGACGACCTGCACGCTGCTCTGAAGGCCGAAATCCGTGCCATGCGACGCACCGACGATGCAGCATGACGCTCACGACGGCAGCACCGCAACTCGACAGTGAGAACCCTTGGCCGGGGCTCGAGCCGTTCGAAGAAAGCGCGCACGCGTTCTTCTTCGGACGCAGCGATGAAGCGTCGTCGTTACTTGCCCACGTACTCGATACTCCGGTCACCGTGTTGTATGGGCGTTCCGGCCTTGGCAAGACATCCCTTCTGCGAGCGGGCCTCTTCCCGTTGCTGCGCGATCGTCGTCTGCTGCCGGTGTATGTGCGCTTGGAACTCAAACCTGGCGCGGCGCCACTGTCTCGACAGCTACAACAATCGGTTCGTAAGGCGATTCTTGCGGAGGTGCCTGATGTCGTCCTGCCCTCCGATGACGAATCTTTGTGGGAATCCCTGCATCGCAAGGATTTTGAACTTTGGAGTACGCAGAATTATCTGCTCACCCCTGTGATTGTTATCGACCAGTTCGAGGAGATCTTCACGCTCGGTGAGCGGGTTCCAGATCTGGTGGAAACCTTTAGGGACGAGCTCGGTGACTTGGCCGAGAACCGAATCCCAGCCGGACTGGCCGCGCGCATCGACAAGAACGAGGCAGTGGTTGAACAGTTCGATTTGCGGTCGCGCAAGTACAAGTTGTTGATCACCCTGCGAGAGGATTTTCTTCCCGCGCTCGAGGAATGGTGCGGATTGATTCCCGCCCTGGGACGCTCGCGGCTACGGCTGCATCGCTTGCGCGCAAGCAATGCACTCGACGCGGTGCATGAACCAGCGGCACACCTGATCACGGAGGCGCTTGCGCGCCGGGTGGTTAGCATCATTGCGGGCAAGGACCTTCAACCCGGCCGCGACACCGCGGACGCCGACGGCGACTCGCCGAGTGACGAGCTGGGGAACGCAGACGTAGAGCCAGCACTGCTCAGCTTGTTCTGCCGCGAACTCAACCAGGAGCGGAAGCGGCGCAAGCAGGCGCATTTCGACGAGCAGTTGGTCGAGGATGCCAATCGACGCACTCTGTCCAACTACTACTCCTCGTGCGTGAGCGATCTGGCGCCCGGCGTGGCACGGTTCATCGAGTCCGAGCTGATCACCGAGAAGGGGTTCCGCGACCGCTACATTCGCGAGGATGCGATACCGACGTACCTTACCGAGGAGGAGCTCGACCATCTGATTCAGTCGCGGCTACTTCGGCTCGAGGACCGTTACGGTGCGCAATGGATCGAACTCACGCACGATGTGCTCACGGGCGTCGTCCGCGAACACCGCGATGAGCGACGCGCAGAAGAGGATAAGGCGGCGCTGGCGGCTCGCGCGGAGAAACTCGAGGCAGAAAAACAACACCAGCAGGCCAAACTCCACAAGGCGAAGAAACGCACTCGCGTCCTTGCAACCGCGTTGGCGCTCACGGTCGTCGTCAGTCTTGTCGCTGCGATTTTGGGCCTGTTCGCGTACAAAGCCCAACAGAGCGCAGAGGAGGCTCAAGGCCTCGCGCAGGACCACTTGCGCGCCGCGACCGCGCAAAAGCTGATCGCGCAGGCGCAAGGCGTCCTGAACGGCGACGAGCCAGGCGAGGACACACAGGCTTTCCAGGAGATCCTGGCCGCACGCGCCCTCAGCCCCACGGACGAAGGGTCGTTGTACACCGCGGTGGCACAGCGCGCCAGCACGGTCAAGATCATCAACGGGCACGACGGCCTTGTGAACGGCGCGGTGTTCAGTTCGGACGGGAACCGCCTCGCATCGGCGGGCGACGACCACACTGTGCGGCTGTGGAACGCCGACAGCGGGCAGCAGGTCGGCGAACCCCTGACGGGCCACTCTGACATGGTCGAGTCTGTGGCATTCAGTCCGACCGGGGATCGTCTCGCGTCGACTAGCGACGACGGCACGGTGCGGTTGTGGAACGCCGAGAACGGTCAGCAGATCGGCGAACCCCTCAGGGGCCACACCGGCACGGTGTGGCGTGTGGCGTTCAGCCCAGACGGCCGTCGCCTCGCCTCGACTGGCGAGGACGAAACTGTGCGGCTGTGGAACGCCGACAACGGTCAGCAGATCGGCGAACCCCTCGCCGGCCACACCGGCATGGTTTTCGGTGTGGCGTTCAGCCCGGACGGGCACCGCCTCGCCACAGGCAGCGTGGATAAGACGGTTCGGCTGTGGGATGCGCGCACTGGCCAGCCGATCGGCGCCCCCTTCAAAGCCCCTGCCCTCGCGTTCGGCGTCGTGTTCAGTCCCGACGGGCACCAGTTGGCGTCATCTCACTGGGACGGCGCAGTGCGCCTGTGGGATACACGCACTGGCCGGCCAATCGGCGCCCCCTTAGAAGGCCACACCGCTGCCGTGAGTGATGTGGCGTTCAGTCCCGACGGGCGGCACCTGGCATCGGCCAGCTGGGACAGCACGGTGCGGCTATGGGATGTGCGAACCGGTCATCCGATCGGCAACCCCTTTGAAGGCCACGCCGGCGCGGTGACCAGTGTGGTGTTCAGTCCCGACGGGCACCGCCTGGCGTCAGCCAGCTGGGACAGCACGGTGCGGTTGTGGGACCTCGACACCGATGTTCCCCTCATCGGCAACACCGGCGCGGTGACCGATCTGGCATTCAGTCCCGACGGCCGCCGACTCGCGACGGCCGGCTCGGAGGGCATCGTACGACTGTGGCATGCCGACACCGGTGAGCTGATCGGCGAGCCCCTTGGACACATCGACGACGTGACCGATCTGGCGTTTAGTCCCGACAGCCACCGCCTCGCCACGGTGAGCTCAGAGGACATGGTGCAGCTATGGCATCCCGACACCGGACGGCCCGCGGGGGAGCCACTTCGCCACACCGGCGACGTGACAGATGTGGTGTTCAGTCCCGACGGACAACACCTCGCGTCGGCAAGTTGGGACGGCACGGTGATGTTGTGGGATCCCAATACCGGCATGGCGATCGGCGACCCCCTCGGTCACACCGACACGGTGTACGGCCTGGACTTCAGTCCCGACGGCGACCGCCTCGCCACAGACAGTGGCGATCACACAGTGCGGTTGTGGGACCCCGACACGGGCCGACCGATTGGCGATCCCCTCAAAGGCCTCACTAACACTGTGACCGATGTGGTGTTCAGTCCAGACGGAGACCGCCTTGCCACGACGAGTTCGGACAACATGGTGCGGTTGTGGGACGGCGATTCAGGGGAGCCGATCGGCGATCCCCTCGACCACACCGAAGAGGTGAGCAGTGTGGTGTTCAGTCCGGACGGAGACCGCCTCGTCACGGCGAGTTTCGACAACATGGTGCGGTTGTGGGACGGCGATACCGGGAAGCCGATCGGCGACGCGTTAGAAGCCAACGCTGGCACAACAGTTGACGTGGTGTTCAGTCCGGACGGGCACCGCCTCGCGACAACGAGTTGGGAAAACAAGGTACGGCTGTGGAGCCCCGAGACTGGCCAGCCGATCGGCGACCCCCTCGAAGGCCACGCCGGCACCGTGTGGCGTGTGGCGTTTAGTCCGGATGGTGACCGCCTCGCAACCGCCAGCGGTGATCACACAGTGCGGCTGTGGGACCCCGACACGGGCGAATCGGTCGGGGCCCCCCTCAAAGGCCACACGGACGAAGTGACCGACGTGGTGTTCGCCCCGGACGGGCGCCGTCTCGCCTCGGCCAGCAATGACGGCTCGGTGCGGTTGTGGCCAGCCGAGGCATCACCGGACATGTTGTGCGACAAACTGACCGCCAACATGACCCGTGAGCAGTGGCGCGAGTGGGTGTCGCCCGACATCGGTTACATCACGCTGTGCGAGGGACTTCCGATCCCAGCTGATGGTTCAAACTGAAAGGATCCGGTGAAGACGAGGAGACACAGTGCTTCCCGTCGAACACCGACAAATAGACCGTCATCACAAACCTGAAATCAAGTGACACAAGTGAATTGAGATGTCAGATCCGTGCGACGCGGAATACCTTCACTTCGTCGCTGACGCCCTTGAGACGGCGTGTGCCCGCCGACGTCCAGTCGAACCCTGGCGCGTTCGCGACCGCATCGCGCGCCGACTCGGCCGCCAACACCGTCCCCGGCCGCGCAGCGCCGGTCACCCGGCTCGCCAGGTTCACCGGGCTTCCGAACCAGTCGCCCGCGCGCGTGACGGCGCAGCCGGACGCGACACCGATCCGCAGGCGAGGCAACCCGTTGGCCGCCGCAGCGTCGGCGAGATCGAGCATGGCCGCCAACAACGGGGCAGCCTCGAAGGACACGAGCATCACCGCGTCGCCGATCGACTTGACGAACCGAACCGGCGCGAACGCGACATCGTGCGCGAGGTCGGCCAGCCGACTGGCGACGTGTTCGAGTTCCTCGGCCGGCAGCGCTTCGCCGAGTCGGGTGAATCCGGCAAGGTCGGCGAACGCGACGGTCACCGGCCGCGCGCCGGGAAGTGTGCCTGCGGCCCGTTCGGCGGCCGTCACGGCCTCCATCTCGAACGAATTTCGCAGCACCATTCGTATCAGGTCCTCCATCAACGGACCCAGCGACGGAGCCGCCCGACGCGCCAGCTGCTCGGATCCCTCGGCAAGCTCGATCTCCGTCGACCCTGGCCGCAGAATGGTTTTCAGCGCAGCCTCACGCATGATCGCCGCGGCGTGACCAAGGCTCTCCACGAGCACCCGCATGACGGCAACTGCGTCCGCTGGCTGCATGCCCAGATCGAGAAACATCGTCGCTCGCGCCGCGGCCTCACCATCCGCGCGCAACAACACCGCCGCGTCGGGATCATGGATGCAGGGCAGACCGACAGCACGTTGCAGGCGCTGCAACAGGTCCAATTCGACCCCGGTCGATTCGCAGACCTCGCGCGCGGAGACGTAGTCCCCGTCGTCGCCGAGCACTCGGTAAGCGGGCAGCATCAACGGCGCGGCCACCGACGCGCGAATGTGCTCGAGCTTGAAATCGCGGTCCAGCAGCCAGGCGATCAGCTCCGCGCGTTCTCGGCGCGCGTCCCCCTCGAGGCCGTCGAGCAGGCCCAACGCTTCGATATCGACGTCTTCGGCCATGGCGCCAACACTATTCCTCGACTGCGGGGCGAGCGCGGAAAAGCTTCACTTCGCCCTTGACGCCCTTGAGGTGCCGCGCTCCTGCGAAGGACCAATCGATTCCCTCGGCGGATGCGATTGCGACGCGGGCAGATTCGGACACCAGCACCGCCCCCGGTCGAGCCGCACCTGTGATCCGACTTGCCAAATTCACTGGGCTGCCGAACCAGTCGCCTGCCCGGCTGACGGCGGACCCCGCCGCGATCCCGACACGCAGCCGGGGAAAGTCGTCGTACTTCTCCGCAGCCGCACCTAGAGCCAGGGCCGTGCGCAGTAACGCCACCGGATCGGTGCTGACGAACATCACCGCGTCGCCAATCGCCTTGATGAACCGCACCGGTGGCACGACGACGTCGCGGGCGAGGTTGGACAGTCTGCTGGCGAGCGTTTCCAGCTCCTCTGGTGGCACCGCTTCGCCGAGGCGGGTGAAGCCAACCAGGTCGGCGAATGCCACGCTGATGTTGCGCGCCCCAGGGACCGTGCCTGCTGCCCGTTCGGCGGCGTTGACGGCCTCGGTCTCCAATGTGTGCCGCAATTGGACGCGCAGCATGTCCTCACACAGCGGGCCGAGTAGCGGTGAAAACTGCTGCACCACAGCCTCATACGCCTGCGCGAGCTCAAGCTCCGTGGCGCCGGGCTGGATGACCGCCTCAAGCACGACCTGACGCATCACCTCGGCGGCCTGAGCCAGCCCGTGCCCCAACACACGCGACACGGAGATCACCTGCTCGCGGCCCAGTCCCATGTCGAGGAAGACCTTGGCGTTGGCCGCGGCCTGGCTGTCGGCCCGCAGATGAACAACCGCATCGGGGTCGTCGGCCCTCGGCAGGCCCATCGCGCTCTGGATCGCCTCGAGCAGCTCGAGGTCGATTCCGGTTTCTTCGCAGATCTGCCGGGCAGACACATAGACGCCGTCATCTCCGACGATGCGGCCGGCCGGCAACAGCATCGGTGACACCTCGCCGCGGATCTGCTCGACCGTGAAGCCCCTGCTGAGCAGCCAGTCGATGAGCTCGGCCCGCTCGGCCCTCGCCTGGCCATCGAGCCCGTCGAGCAGCCCCGCCGCCTCGATCTTGACGTCATCGGCCACGGGCTCAACGTATACCGGTAGCGCTGTTGTATATAGCAATTATGCGGCGGTGGACTCTCGGCATCGCGCTGGCACTCGCAGTGGTGGTGGCGCTCACGACGAGCGGCTATTACCTGGTGAATTCGCGATCGTTCCAGTTGGCCGGCCGACTGGTGGAGCGGATCGACACCACCGAGAAGATCGTCGCCTTGACCCTTGACGACGGACCCGGCCCTTTGGCGCCCGATGTACTGCAGATACTTGCCGAGGCCGGCGTTCAGGCGACCTTCTATCTGAACGGCCGAGACTTGGCCGCCCACCCGGACTCCGGCAGGGCGATCGCAGCGGCGGGCCACGAGATCGGGAACCACACCTACTCACACCGGCGGATGGTGTTCGTATCACCGGACACGGTTGCGGAGGAGGTGCAACGGACCGACGACGAGATCCGCAGGACTGGATACGGAGGGCCGATCACCTTCCGCCCGCCGTACGGTAAGAAGCTGTGGACGTTGCCGAAGTATCTGGCCGATCACGACCGCACGACCGTGACCTGGGACGTTGAACCTGATTCCGCTAACGATGCGAGCGCCGACCAGATCGTCGCAGAGACGGTCGACGCGGTGCGTCCGGGTTCGATCATCCTGTTGCACGTGATGTACGAGGGCCGGGCCGCATCGCGGGCGGCGATCCCGCGCATCGTCGCCGCGCTGCGCTCGGACGGCTACCGCTTTGTCACTGTCTCCGATCTGATTGCACTATGACGTCGCCGCTGTTGCACGGCTTCCCGCCGATCATCGGCGAGGGTGCACGGGTGTTGATTCTCGGCAATATGCCCAGTGTGATGTCGCTGGCCGCCGCGCAGTACTACGGGAATCCGCGCAACGCGTTCTGGCGGATCATGGGTGTTCTCTTCGGGTTCGACGCAGCGGCTCCCTACGACGTGCGGACGTCGGCGTTGCGGTCACACGGCGTTGCGGTATGGGATGTGCTGCGGTCGTGCCGGCGCGTCGGCAGCCTGGATTCTGCGGTGGAGTCAAATAGCATGGCGCCCAACGATTTCCAGAAATTCTTCGATACTCACCCGACGATCCAGCGGGTCATATTCAACGGCGCTGCGGCGGAGAAGAACTTCAACCGCTTGGTCCGCGTCAGTACGGATCTGCGTCTTGTACGCCTGCCCTCGACCAGCCCGGCGCAAACCATGCGCTTCGAGGACAAACTGGCGGCGTGGCGGGTCATCGCCGATTCATGAGATCGGCGGGCGGCGGTGCGCCCACGGCCGCGCCTTCTCGAGCTGGCCGGCCAACGACAGCAGCGTCGCCTCGTCGAATGGCCTGCCTACCAACTGGATCGACGTCGGCACACCGGTGGCGTCCAGGTCCCACGGCACCACCGCCGCCGGCTGACCAGTCACGTTGAACAACGCCTGGAACGGCACGCGCGCAGCCACCAGCGTCAGCGTCGACAACGCGCCGCGCTTTTGGTACGCCCCGATTCGCGAAGGGCCTGTCGCGGTGCCGGGCGTGATGACCACGTCGACATCGTCGTAGATCGTCTGGATCCGTTCGGCCACTTGGCTTTCCGCAGCCCTGATCGCCGTCATCCGCCGCTCCGAGACCATGCCGCCGATCCTGGCAAAGCCGCGGGTACGAGCATCGAGGCGCTCCGGATGCGGAAGTACTTGCACGTCGTCGTACACCCCGCGGAAGTAACGAGCCAGCGCGTGTGCGACCGCGTTGGGAGGGTAGTCGGGGTCGCGCTCGATCACCTCGTGTCCGAGCTCGCGCAGCAGCGCCCCGGCCTCATCGAAGGCCGCCCGCTGCGCCTTGCCCATACGGGCCATCAGCGGTGGAGGGACCTTGGCGCTCAACGCAATTCGGAGCTGTCCGGGCTCGCGCGAGGCCGCCCCGACGAAACCACCGTCCGTAGTGGTCACGTCGAGGAACAGCGCGGCGTCCTCAACGGTCCTTGCTATCGGACCGTTCACGCTCAGCCCGTTCCACGCGTCGTCGTGTGGCGCCAGCGGTACACGGTCGCGCTGAGGCTTCACCCCGAACAGACCGCACCACGTCGACGGGATACGGATCGAGCCCATGCCGTCGGAACCCAGCGCCATCGACGCCAGCCCAGCCGCAACGGCTGCACCGCTGCCACCACTGCTGCCGCCAGGCGTGTAGTCGGTGTTCCATGGGTTACGCGTCGCACCGAATGTCACCGTCTCGGTGAACGACCAGATCATCATCTCCGGCACCGCGGTCTTGCCGAGGATTACTGCGCCCGCCTCGCGCAGCCGACGCACCACTTCGGCGTCCTGTGTGGCAGCCGGCCCGTGGGCGGCGGTGCCGTAAGTGGTGACCTCGCCGGCGACGTCGACGTCGTCCTTGATCGCGATCGGCACACCGAGCAGCGGCAACCGCTCCCCCGCGTTCAGCCGGTCCTGCGCGACGCCCGCTTCCTGACGTGCGGAGTCGGCGAGCACGACGCGGTATGACCGCAGTTCGCGATCGAGCCGGGCGATGCGGTCGAGGTACAGCTCGAGAAGCTCCGGGGCGGTGATGCGGCCAGCGGCCAGCATGCGTGCCTGCTCGGCGGCGCCGGTCAGGGCGAGGTCACGAGGATCCACGGCCGCAGCGTAACGGCTCACCCGCCGTGTCTGGCGGCGTATTCACCTGGCGTACAGCCGAGCATGGTGCGGAAGTCGTTGATGAAGTGCGCTTGGTCGTACCAGCCGAGGCGGACTGCCAGGTCGGCGAAGTCGACGCCGGGACGGCTTTCGATCTCGAGTGCGGCCTGCTGCAGGCGATAGCGGCACAACACCCATTTGACCGGGACGCCGACATAGCGACGGAATACACGCTGGGTGGTGCGTGCGCTCCACGGCGAATGCGCCATGACCTGCTCGACGCGATGCAGCCGCTCGTCGTCGCGAATCCGGTCGACAAGGCTCGTGAGCGACACGTACGTCGGGTCAAGTTCGGTAGGGCCCGCGGCGATGAGCTCGTCCAACTGCGCGGCTGCGGCATCGACGTCATCGTCGAGATAGATTGGCCCACTGAACAACTCGTCGTCGACCGGCCTCACCCGTCCGGTCATCGCGGCGGCGTCTCGGTCGAACCGCGCGGCGAACGCTCCGGGCCGCAACCGTGCGCCGACGACCGCCCCGCGCTCGCTGATCGTCGTGCGGAACACTCGCTCCACCACCCCGTGCACCAGCGTGTTCGGCAGCGCAAAGCCATGACGCGGGCCGTCGTCGCCCCACTCGTGCGTGATGTGCATCGAGGGGAACGTGATGACGGTGCTGTCGAACGGGCCCTGCTCGCGCAGATCCCAGCGCACCGACCAAAAGTGCTCGACGAACGGGGCCGCCGCGTCCGACGGCGCCCACCGGTCGAGGTCGTACGCCGACGTGCTGGCGGCCCGCCCGACGACACCGCGCACGGGCGCTGTTTGTGTCGCGTTTTTCCAGGCGCCCATGAGAACCAGGCTACGAAACCGTGCGCTAGTCGATCCGGATGACGTACGTGCCGTCCGCGTCGCGCTCGACCTGCCGATCACTCGTGTTCACCCAGACGATCGGGTCGCCTGGGGTGCCGAGGAATGCGTTCGTCATCGCGCCGCCCGGCTGCAGATAGACGCTCCACTCCTCACTCGGCGAGAAGATGGTGAGCACCTCTTCGCCGGATGCGCGACGAATCGAAAGCATGTGCGCGTTTTCGTCGGCTATCGCTGCGTCGTCCTCTTCGGGCTCATCGGCGAGTTCATCGTCAAGGTCTAGGTCGTCATGCACGCGGCTCAGCGTAGTCAGGCGGGCGGACATGTCGCGTTTTTCCAAGCGTGCGCCTGCAAGCGGCTACGAAACTGACGGGCATGAGCGTCAAACCAATTCCGGCGGGTTACACCAGCCTGACCCCGTTCCTGTGCATCGACGGCGCCGCGGCCGCGATCGACTTCTACGTTTCGGTGTTCGACGCCAAGCTCGTCGAACGGATGGATGGCCCCGGTGGCACGGTCGCGCACGCCGAATTGGACTTCGGCAACGGTCGCCTCCAACTCGGCGATCCCGCGGAGGCGTACCAGATCGCCGCCCCCGATCCGGGGGCTCCCGCCACCCACTCCGTCGCGCTGTACTGCGAGGACGTCGACACGGTGGTCGCCATGGCCGAGCAGGCCGGCGCCACCATCCGTGAACCCGCGCAGACATTCGTCACCGGCGACCGGTTCGCGTCGATCCTCGATCCGTTCGGCCAGCGCTGGACGGTGATGACCCGTGTCGAGGACGTCTCCGCCGAAGAACGCGACCGCCGAATGGCGGAGTGGGCGAAGGACAACGTCGGCAGCTGAGCCGCTAACGTGGCGGGATGTCCTGTGTGTTCTGCGCAATTGTGGCCGCCGAGGCTCCGGCGATCCGGATCTACGAGGACGACGACTACCTGGCCATCCTCGACATCCGGCCGTTCACCCGCGGCCACACACTGGTCATCCCCAAGCGTCACACCGTCGACCTGACCGACACGCCACCGGAAACGGTGGTGGGGTTGGTCAAGATCGGGCACCGCATCGCGCGGGCGGCTCGGCAATCCGGGCTGCACGCCGACGGCAACAACGTCGTCATCAACGACGGCAAGGCCGCCTTCCAGAGCGTGTTTCACATCCACTTGCATGTGCTGCCGCGGCATGACGGCGACAAGCTGTCTTTCGCCAAGGGCATGCTGTTGCGCCGCGATCCGGACCGGGAGGAATCGGGTCGGCTGTTGCGCGAAGCGCTGGCGCAGCTCGACGCCGCTCAGCAAGACTGAACAGCATGAGTATGCCAATGTGGGAGAAGTACATCGGCCTTCCGCTCTTGATGCTTCACGACAAGATCTACAAAGGCACCGAAGGACGGATCGGGCACAAGATACCGGGCGCGCCACCGGCCCTGCTCCTGCACACCACGGGCGCCAAGACCGGGCTGCAGCGCACGAATTCTCTGACCTACGCCAAAGACGGCGATGCTTATCTCGTCGTCGCGTCCAAGGGGGGCGACCCCAAGGCGCCGGGCTGGTATCACAACCTGAAGGCCAACCCAGACGTCGAGGTCAACGTGGGGCCAAAGCGATTCCGCGTAACGGCAAGGCCGGTGCTGCCCGACGATCCGGACTATCAGCGGATGTGGGACATCGTCAACAAGAACAACGCCAACCGCTACGCGAATTACCAGAAGAGGACGTCGCGGCCGATTCCCGTTGTCGAACTACGGGCCAGCGGCTGACGCCCTAGAACAGTTCCTTGGCCAGCAGTTCCAGCGTGATGGCGCGGTCCTGCGCCGACGCTGGATCTGTGCCGCGGTGCGCCGATGCGACGGGGTTGACCATCACCTCGTCCACGTCGAATTCGGCAGCAAGGGCACGCACCTGCTCGGCAGCCTCGGTGGGCGACCCGACAACCGCGCGCTGCAGCCCGGACTCGACCACCCTCTGCGCCTGCGGACTGAGCTCCGTCTGTTCGGCGTCCTCGACGAGGTCGAGTGCGCCGAGCGGCTGACCGGTCCGCAGCCGCGCCATCATCTGCAAGTTCGGCAGCATCAAAGCCATTGCCTGGTCATGTGTTTCGGCGACGACTGCGTTGACGGTCAAGAACGTCACCGGCTCGGGGGCCAGGTCGCTTGGCCTGAACTCGGAGCGATAGGTCGCCAGCGCCTCAGCGGTGCCCTGACCGGAGAAGTGGTGCGCGAAGACGTATGGCAAGCCCTTGGCCGCTGCCAGATGCGCCGAGTACATCGACGAGCCGAGCAGCCACAGCTTCGGTTCCGTCACCGCGGAAGGAGTTGCCTTCAGGACGTAGTTCTCGCGCATCAGGTCGCGCGGTAGCGGCACCCGTACGCCTCTGGCGCTCATCAGTGCGACGACGTCATCGAGATACTGCGGGAACGCCTCGATGTCGCGGTCATCGCGGCCGGCTGCGCCGCGTAGCGCCATCGAGGTCACCGGGTCGGAGCCGGGCGCGCGGCCGATGCCAAGGTCGATCCGCCCAGGATGTGCGGCCTCCAACAGCGCGAACTGCTCAGCGACGGCCAGCGGTGCGTGGTTGGGCAGCATCACGCCGCCGGAGCCCAGCCGCAACTGCGTCGTCTGTGCGGCGAGATGCGCGATGATCACCGGCGGGCTGGTAGCGGCGACGGCAGGCATGTTGTGATGTTCGGCGATCCAGTAGCGGGTGTAGCCGAGGCGGTCGGCCGTCTGCGCCAGGTGCGTTGTCGCCGCCAGCGCATCTGACGTCGACTGATCGGTGCGCACGGGGACAAGGTCGAGTACGGAAAGACGCATTTCATCCTCAACGCTGCACTACCGCGATGGCTTCCCGCCGAGCGGGGTGGCTTACATAGCTAACACATAAGTTGCAGACAGGCTCGTCCTACATGCCCTGCCTAGCTTGGTTGGATCATGGACCCCGACTACGCGTGGATCATCGACGAAGAGCGACGCATCGACGATGCCACCGAGAAGTGGACCGGCCCCGCACTGACCGGCCTTGCCGTCATTCTCGTTGCCGTCATGGCGATCGTCTGGATGATTTGAGGCGATCAGTGCGTCGGCGTCGCACCCGTTGGCTGCTCCTGCAGCAGTCGCTGAATAGGCCGCAGGGCCCGTTCGACGCTGATTACGCGCATGGCCAGTTCGCGGGCCCACGCCAGGAGCCGGCTCCGCCGGAACATCAGGCTGGCCAACCGGCGTGAATTGTCCTGCGCTGCCTCTACGCGGGGGCGTTGTGCGCGTTCATACGCACGCAACACGTCGGCGAGCCGCGCCCTGTTGGCGTCCTGCAGCATGCGGTGCAGTACCCATGCGGATTCCATCGCCATGCCAGCGCCGATCCCCGCAGTCGGCAGGAATCCGGCCGCAGCGTCGCCGAGCAGCACCGTGTGCCCGGTGGTCCAGGCCGGCGCGCGGCAGTCGGTGAGCGACCAGTAGTACGGATCGGGATCCTCGGCAACCGCTTTCATCGCGCACTCCAGGCGCGGATTGATGGACGTAAGCCCGCGCTGCATGCGCTCGACGAAGGCGGCGGGGCCGGCTGCAGTGTCGGTACGAGGGCCACCGAGGAACACGCCGAGCGACCCCGCCACTGGATACATTGCTACGAAAGACCCTGCGCCCCAAAGCTCTTCGCCAAGGTCCGTGTGGTCGTCCAGGGGCGCCCACACGACCCAGCCGCCCCATTTGGTATCGACCAGCTCAACAGGTCGTCCGCCAAGCACCAAATCCCGTGTGGTGGAGTGAATTCCATCGGCGATGATGACGACATCGAAATCCAGCCGGTTCGGCACCCCTGCCAGGCGCACTTTCGCGGCGCCGGATTCCTCGACAAGCTCGGTCACGGTGGTCTCGAATGCGACCTCACACCCGTCACCGGTCAACACGTCGAGCAGCTCGCCGCGCGCGATGCCCCGATAGTCGCCGTAGCGGGCCATGATGCTGGCCATCGAGTCCACCCGCAGCATGCGGCCGGTGTGGCCATGTACCGCGTACCGTTCGAGCGAGACGCTGGCGGCGCAATAGGCCTCGCGTACCCCGAGGCCGTCGAGCGCGGCGTCCACAAGTGGCATCAGCGCGAGCATGTAGCCGGGCGCGGATCCACCACCGGCACACTCGACCAGCACCGGATGCCGCCCGCTGCGACGCAGCAGCTGCGCGACGGTTACACCGGCGATTCCAGCCCCGACCACAAGCACCCGCAGATCGTCGGCGACGGTTTGTTCGTACTGCTTTTCGACACTTGTCGGCGTGAGCATGGCGCCAGGTTACCATTCTGTGTACCACCCAGTCCACACATGTTAAGATGAGCACGTGTCAGGCCGGATCAATCGCATGCCGTCCGAGCGCAGACGCCGTCTGGTGGAGATTGCCTCGGCCGAATTTGCTTCGGAGGGTTACGAACACGCGTCGCTGAACCGCGTCATCGACGCGTGCGGAATGAGCAAGAGTTCGTTCTACTATTTCCTGCCGTCGAAGGCCGAGCTCTTTGATTTCGTGGTGCGTGAATTAATTGATGAGGTCGCTTCGAATATCACCATTCCCGACGCTGGTGAGTTTATTGGCCGTGGCTTCTGGCCCCGGCTCGAGGAGTTCTTTTCCGGCCTCGTGCGGGCCTCACAGCAGCAGGACGCATTTCTCACGCTGGGCCGGATGTTCTACAGCGAGGCGCCCGACGCCGCGGCAACGTCAGTCAGCGGCACATTGGCGGTCGTGCGGACATGGGTCGAGGGCGTTCTGCGGGTCGGCCGCCAGTCGGGTGCGGTGCGCGACGATCTGCCGGACACGTTGCAGTACGGACTGGTCTTCGGGATCCTTCAGGTCTTCGACCAGTGGACGGTCGAGCACTACCAGGACTTCGCGCCCGCCGATCTCCGTGGGCTTGCCCAGGCACAGTTCGCGACGATCCGGCGGGTACTGGAGCCCTAACGGATCTCGGCGGCTCGGCGAAAGATGTCGTCGAGCATCTGCGGGGTGAGCTTGCCGGTGAACGTGTTCTGTTGGCTCGGGTGGTAACAACCGATCAGCGTCACCTCACCGCGAGGGGTGCTCAGCGCCGCCGTCGCGCCGTGCCCGAATTGCGGTGCGGGCGAACCGATTGTGCCGCCAGCGGACCGGATCATCTGCAGTGCGGCGCGCCACGCGAACGCGCCAAGGGCGATGATCACCCTCACCTGCGCCCCCGTCAGCTGCCACTCGGCGTCCAGCCACGGCGCACATGTCGCGCGCTCAGCCGGTGTCGGCGCATTCCCCGGTGGAGCGCAGCGAACCGCCGCGACGACCCGAGTGTCGTTGAGCGCCAGCCCATCAGCAGCATCGACGCATACCGCTTGATTGGCCAGGCCGGTGCGGTGCATTGCCGCGAACAGGAAGTCGCCAGAGCGGTCACCGGTGAACACCCGCCCGGTGCGGTTGCCGCCGTGCGCGGCGGGTGCCAAGCCGACGACCATCACGCGAGGCCGCGGCGCACCCCAGCCCGGTATGGGCCTGCCCCAGTACGGCTGGTCGGCGAACGACTTCCGCTTGACGATGGCGACCTCTTCGCGCCACTCGACGAGCCGGGGGCAGGCACGGCACATCGACACCTCTGCTTCGAGCTCCTCAACTGTCTTCACCGCCGCCGCCATCGACTCGACCTGGGCTGCCGTCGCCGCCACCGCGGTGCGCGCAGTGGCGGGGTCACCCGGCCAGCCAGAACCGGGCGGCACCGGCGAGTCGAACAGCGCACCGGTACGTGGATGGGGCAACTTCACATAACCACTGTGCCCGCGGCGGAAAATTCAGCGCCGGTTGGGCCCGGCCGCTGTTAGATTCGGCCGCGATACCCATGACGAATGGCAAGCGCGGCCCTCTGTTCTTGATACTGTTCGCCGCGCTGATGGCCGGCGCCGGAAACGGCATCTCGATGGTCGCTTTTCCCTGGCTTGTGTTGCAGCGCAACGGTTCTGCTCTGGATGCCTCGATCGTGGCGATGGCGGGCACATTACCGCTGCTGGCAGCAACGCTGATCGCGGGTGCTGCGGTGGATTACCTGGGGCGACGACGCGTCTCGATGATCTCCGACGCATTATCCGCGTTGTCGGTGGCCGCCGTCCCTCTGTTGGCGCTCACGTTCGGCGTGGACGCAATCAACGTCGCGGTGCTCGCCGGCCTTGCCGCGCTCGGCGCGCTGTTCGACCCGGCCGGGATGACGGCCCGCGAAACGATGCTGCCCGAAGCGGCCACCCGCGCGGGCTGGACACTGGATCACGCCAACAGCGTCTACGAGGCGATCTTCAATCTGGCCTACATCGTCGGACCCGGTATCGGCGGGCTGCTGATCGCGACGCTGGGAGGCATCAACACGATGTGGGTGACGGCGTCGGCATTCGGCTTGTCGATCGTCGTGATCGCGCTGCTGCGCCTCGAAGGCGCCGGCAAGCCCGACCGCACGTCGCTGCCGACGGGCGTATGGGCGGGAATCGTCGAAGGCCTGCGCTTCGTCTGGAACAACAAGGTGCTGCGAACACTGGCATTCGTCGACCTGGCGGCCACCGGTCTGTACATGCCGATGGAAAGCGTGCTCTTTCCGAAGTACTTCACCGACCGCAACCAGCCGGCACAGCTGGGCTGGGTGTTGGTGGCGTTGAGCATCGGGGGGTTGGTGGGCGCGCTGGGTTATGCGCTGCTGTCGAAGTATTCGAGCCGGCGGGCGATCATGCTGACGGCGGTGCTGACGCTCGGGGTCGCGACGACGATCATCGCGTTCCTGCCGCCATTGCCGTTGATCCTCGTGCTGTGCGCGGTTGTCGGACTGGTCTACGGGCCGATGGCGCCGATCTACAACTACGTCATGCAGACCCGTGCGCCGCAGCATCTGCGGGGCCGGGTGGTCGGGGTGATGGGGTCGCTGGCCTACGCCGCAGGACCGCTCGGCTTGATCGTGGCCGGTCCGCTGGCCGACGCCGCGGGATTGCATGCGACGTTCTTGGCCCTGTCGCTGCCGATGCTGCTGCTGGGCATCGTCGCGATTTTCCTGCCGGCATTGCGCGATCTGGACAGTGTGCCTGCGCAGGACGGCGCGCCACGCTAATCCAGCGGCTCAGCCCTCCGGGTGACTCCAGGCGCGTAGATGCTCTGCGATCTTGCCGAGATCCGCCAGTGCACCGGTGGCAACCCGGATGACGAATTCGAAGCGTTCGTCCTCGGAGGCACTGATCCACTGATCGTTGATGGCAAGGAACGTGCGGCACGCCGTCCAGGCAAGTCGCTTGTTTCCGTCGACCAGTGCATGGTTTCGCGCCACGGAGTGCAGCAGCGCGGCGGACTTGAGGTGCAGATCCGGGTAGGCATCTTCGCCGAACACCGACGCGCGCGGCCGCGCCAGCGCTGATTCAAGCAAGCCGTAATCCGCGACCGCGACGTCCGCACCGACACCCTCGCGGGCAATATCGAGCAAGTCGTCGAGATCAAGGTACTCCGTCATGCGTCCTTGAGGCGCTCCAAAACCCCGGCCTCTTCGCGCACCACCCGCTGCAGCGCCGCGGCAACCTTGGCCTTGTGCGTACGCCGTGCGATGTATTCGTCGATGGCCGACAGGGCGACGGCCTGCATAGACCGCCCTTCGGCGGCGGCCTGCCGGCGCAGCGCTTCGGTCTGCTGATCACTGGTGCGCAGCGTCATACCCATGACGGCATGATACCTGATTGATACCACGACAGTAGTCGGCGGTGGCTCCCAGGATCGTTTCGGCGCCCGTCGCGATGGTCAGCGCAGGAACACTATGCAAAGTGCCAATCGGAATAAGGAGCCTGCCCGCCGAGTCGCTGCGGCCGAACCGACGACTCACGACATTAGAACGACGACGCCAGCACTTTCTTGGCCGCGCGCTTCTCGGCATTGCGGGCCTCGCGCTCCAGCCGACGCTGTTTGGCTTCTTCGAACTTCACGCAGGTCTCCGTGAGCTCCTCGACGAGCAGTCCAAGGTCGTCGCGCATCCTTGCAGCCTCGCCGGTGAAGTCGCCACGCTCGAAGATGCGCCACTTCTTGAGCACCGGCATCACGACATCGTCGAGGTGGATGCGCGGATCGTAGACACCGCCGACCGCGATGATTACGGCCTTGCGGCGGAAGTCCGGAACGGTGTACCCGGGCATCTTGAAGTTGCGCAACACATGGTGCAGCGACGCCATCGCCTGGTTGGGGGCGATCTCGAAGCCCGCCTCGGAGACATCCCGGTAGAAGATCATGTGCAGGTTCTCATCGGCCGAAACCCGTTGCAGCAGTTGATCGGCGACCGTTTCCTGGCAGGCCTTGCCGGTGTTGCGGTGCGACACCCGCGTGGC
>NZ_DASSCY010000262.1:0-26075 GCF_035697385.1 Mycobacterium sp.
TGGTCCTCGGGATTGCACATGCCCGGGGCGGCCTGCTTGGCCATCACCGCTTCGAGCACCGCGCGGGCTTCGGGGGTCAACCAACCTTCGGCCTTGCTCATCCCGTCGCGCTGTTGCGGGCCGATGCGGAAGCTGCGCCGAAGCGCCCGATCAGCGTCGGAGAATTCGCCGTCGGGGTTGACTAGTGCCATCAACCGCTCGGCGACCGCGCGTAGCTCGGTGGGCCCCAAACTGGCCGCGGCGTCGGCCAGGTCAGCTTCGGCGAGCTCGCGGGTCTGATAATCCACCGCCGCGGGTAGCTGGTGGAAGAACTTTTCGATGATGCGCACATGTTCGGCGCCGATATCGCCGCGCTGCTGGGCGGCGGCGGTGTGGGGCAGTGCGGGCGCCAGCGCCTCACCGTTGAGTGCCCGTCGTGGCCCCAACAGCTGGGCGTGACGGATCCGGCGCTGCGCCTCATCCTTGGAAATCCGCAGCCGGGTGGACCACACGTCCGCCCATGATGTGCCACCGAGCTCAGCCGGCGACGCTTGGGCGGTCAGCCGATGGATGATCCGCTGCTCGATAGCGGGCGCGCGGCGCAGATTGCGTTCCAGCCGATCCTGCAGGACCAGCAGTTCGGCATCGGTAAACGCCTCAATGGAACGCCCGAGGAACGTGTCGAACGCCGCGTCGAACTCGTCGCAGGCGGCCAGGATGGCCTCCCGATCCGACACCGTATCCGAATGCATGTTCGAATACTATCGCTGGGCGGTGACAAATTCCGACCTCGATCACCGCCTGAAACCAAAGTGACAGAAGTGAATTCGCGATCGGCGTGTCGGGGCGCGGACACGCACACTCGCGCGGGAAGGCGGCCGCAGTAGGCTGCGAGCCATGCGAGTCGGAGTGTTGGGCGCCAAGGGCAAGGTCGGCGCGACCATGGTGCAGGCGGTCGAGGCCGCGGAAGACCTGACGTTCTCGGCGGGGGTCGATGCCGGTGACGCGCTCGCCAAACTGGTGGACAGCCGGACCGACGTCGTCATCGACTTCACGCACCCTGACGTCGTGATGGACAACCTCAAGTTCTTGATCGACAACGGAATCCACGCCGTCGTGGGCACCACCGGCTTCACCGACGAACGCGTGACGCAGGTGCAAACATGGTTGGCCGACAAGCCCGACGTCGCGGTGATCATCGCCCCGAACTTCGCCATCGGCGCCGTCCTGTCCATGCATTTCGCGCAGCAGGCGGCGCGCTTTTTCGAATCCGTTGAGGTCATCGAACTGCATCACCCACAAAAGGCGGATGCGCCATCGGGCACCGCGGCGCGCACCGCGCGGCTGATCGCCGAGGCGCGAAAAGACCTGCCGCCCAACCCCGATGCCACCAGCACGGGGCTGGAGGGCGCGCGCGGAGCCGACGTCGACGGCATTCCTGTCCACTCCGTGCGACTGGCCGGGCTCGTCGCTCACCAGGAAGTGCTCTTCGGCACGCTGGGCGAGACACTCACGATCAGGCATGACAGCTTTGACCGCACGTCGTTCGTCCCCGGTGTGCTGCTGGCGGTTCGACGAGTGAGCGAACGCCCCGGCCTCACGGTGGGTATCGAGCCGCTGCTCGACTTGTAATGACTGACAACGCACGCGCACTGCGCATTCAAGTACTCATCGGCTTCATGTGCGTGGCGCTGGTCGTCTACTTCTTCCTGCTTGGCCGCATCGCGATGGCGTTCATCACCTCAGGGGAGCCGGCAGCTATCGGGCTTGGCTTGGCGTTGATGATCATGCCCTTGATCGGCATCTGGGCCATGGTCAGCACCCTGCGGGCCGGCCTGGCCCATCAACGGCTCGCCCGCATCGTCCGCGAAGAAGGGTTGGAGCTTGACGTCACCTCCTTGCCGCGGATGGCGTCCGGACGAATCCAGCGTGACGCGGCCGACGAGCTCTTCGTCACCGTTCGCGAGGAACTGGAGAACGACCCGGATAACTGGCGGCGCTGGTACCGGCTTGCCCGGGCATACGACTACGCGGGCGACCGCAGCCGTGCCCGGGAGACGATGAAGAAGGCGGTCGAGATGCAGGAGCGCGAGTGATGAGCGCTTGCGCGAAGAGCCGACAGCAGTGAGTAAGACGCTGCTCGTCGTCCACCACACGCCATCCCCGGGGACGCGCGAGCTGCTCGAAGCCGTGCTCAACGGCGCCAAGGACCCCGACATCGACGGCGTCGACGTCGAAGTTCGACCGGCTTTGGCCGCGACGATTCCCGACATGCTCGACGCCGACGGCTACCTGTTTGGCACCACGGCGAACTTCGGTTACATGTCAGGCGCGTTGAAGCATTTCTTCGACACCGTGTACTACCCAAGCCTGGACCACGTCGCCGGTCGGCCGTACGGGTTGTGGGTGCATGGCAATAACGACACGGCGGGGGCGGTCAACGCGGTAGAAAAGCTTGCGACCGGGCTTGCGCTCACCAAGGCCGCCGACGTGCTCGAGGTCGTCGGTGCCATCGATGCGGGTGTCCGCGAGCGAGCGTACGAGCTCGGCGGCACGCTGGCCGCGACGTTAATGGAGGACTAGGCATGCCCGGGATAGCCGAACTTGCTTTGGGCGCAGCACCAATCGCCGGTGGCGCGCTGCTGGGCGCCGTCGCGGGGAACTTCAAGGGGCCCGACGTTCGCTCAATGATCGCCAAGGACATGGACTTGCTGGAGCGGATTCCGGACGATCAGCCCGAACTGAAAGCCCGGCTGAAGGCGAGCATTGACGACCGAATCAACGACCTGATCGAGGCGAACGAGAGGAGCAAGGCCCTGCGCGAGGCCGCCATGTCGTACGCCGGAAACTGGCGCGACATCGTGGTGTTCATCTGCGCCGTGCTCTTCACGATTGTCTGGTGGAACGTCAGCCACAGCCGCTCGAACTGGCTCGTGATGTTCATCGTGATGATTGTCTTGTCGGTGGTTGCCGGCATCTACGCAGGGCGCGGTGTGGCGCGGGCGCTAAGCCGTTTCATCCACAGGGACGATCCCGAACCTCAGTAGTGGTACGTGTCCGACGGCGCGGGGATGTGCGCGGGATCGTCGACGTCGTCGAATTCGGATTCCTCGATGCCGTATGCGCGGGCCAGGTCGAGGATCTTGTTGGCCCTGGCGATGCGCGGCAGGTCAGAACCGTTGCGAATCTCGCCGCCGTCTCGTTCGAACTCGACGAAAAACTCTTTGGCCCAACTGATTTCCTCGAGAGACGGGGAAAGTCCCTCATTCACCGTCGCGCACTGATCTGGTGTGAGGCAGATCTTTCCGGTCATGCCGAATTCAGCTGACACCGCGGTCGCCTCGCTGAGCTTGAGGGCACTGGAACCGACCGTGGGCCCGTCGATGGCGCTGGGCAGGTGCGCTGCCTTGGCTGCGATGGTGAATCGCGACCGCGCGTAGGCCAGGGTGGTCGGGTTGTCGCCGAATCCGGTGTCGCGGCGGAAATCGCCGATTCCGAATGCCAGCCGGAAGGTGCCCTTCGTCGCGGCGATCTCGGTGATGCGCTCCAGGCCGCGGGCCGTTTCCACCAGTGCCACGATCAACACACCCGGCAGCCGCTTGGCGGTTTCAGTGACGTGGTCGACCGATTCGACCATCGCCAGCATCACGCCGCCGACCGACGTGCCCGACAGCATCTCCAGGTCATCGGACCACCACTTCGTTCCGAAGCCGTTGATGCGGACCCAATCGCTGTTGCCTGCGCCGAGCCACTTGATCACGTTCTCGCGCGCGGCATCCTTGTCCTTGGGGGCGACGGCATCCTCGATGTCGAGTACGACGATGTCGGCACGAGAATGCGTCGCGGGGGCGAATCGCTCGTACTGCGCGCCGTTCACCAGCAGCCAGCTGCGGGCCAGTACCGGGTCGATACGCGATCCAACGTCGCTGGGGTCCGGGTGCTCGGTTGATCCCTTGTCGGACATCCGTTCATCGTGGCGTATCGGCTCAAAGCTGCCGAGAGCGGGGCTCTAAAGGAATTCCACCCGCGGATCGACGACGTCGAAGGCGCGGTCAAGGAGCCGGTTTGCCTCTGCGGTGATCTCGTTCGCCACAGCCTTGCGCAGCCGGATATACGGCTGCACCCGAATGCCGGTCGACGCGGCCTTTCCTGTCAGTTCCCAGGTGCCGGCCACGAATCCGTCGACAAGTACGCTGCCGGGGAACACGCCGTTCTTACCGAAGAACAGCCTCTTGCGGTGCTCGTCGCTGATGATGCGAGTGCGCTCGGCATGCGAGAGCAAGATGTTGTCGAACGGCGCGACGAGTCGTACCGGTGCCGGTGTGTCCGCCGAGGGTCGTGGCGCGTCCGGAAGATCGTAAAGTGCTTGACCCCGTTCACTTTTGAACGTCCTGAGGCGCGGCGAGAGCCGCTCGATCACCTCGCCTAACCGGGTGAGTCCGCTCCACGTCTGCACATCGGCGGCGCCGGCCGGTCCGAACGCGGCGAGGTAGCGCAACACGACATCGTCGATGGTCAGCGCTTTGCCGCGCGGCCGGCCCAACCATGCCGTCGCGGTGGTGAGCCGCACCTGCCCGCTGCGCTGCCAGAGGGCCCGCGGCGGAACCTGCACCAGCGGCAGCAGGCTGCGTGCGGCCTCGGTCAACGCCGCAGGCGGGGTGTCCGGCCACTGTTCGGCCAGCCGGGCGCCCACTTCAGCCGGCGTCAGCGCCTCGGCGTCCAGAAGCGTCCTGGCCGCGGCGACGACCGCGTCCACGTCGACGTCCGCCAACGGCCTGGCATGCGCGGCGCTCGTCAGCGTGCGATCCAGCATCGGCTGGATCAGCGGACGTAGTCGGTGGCAATCGTTGGCGGTGACCAGGTGGATGGTGCCGCGCATCAGCACGATACGAACGGCCTTGCGATCGGTGAGAAGGCCAGACAGGTCATCGCCGGTGAAGCCGTCGAGCCGGCTCCATAACCCGTAGTACGGCGCGAACGGCGCTTGCGCCTGCATGCCGACGAGGTGCTCGATCGCGTCGAGGGCCGTCATCGGCGAGCGCTCCAGCAGCAGCTGGCGGGCGAGTGTCGCCCGATTCAGCGCCCGCAGCGAGAGTTCGGTCAATTGGGCAATGCGGTCTCGAACAGCTCCTGCAACGCGATCCAGTGACGCTCGGCGGCTTCCTCGTCGTACGGCGGGTTGTCGGGCACCGCGAATCCGTGGGCGGCCGGGTAGAACTCGACGGTGTGCGTGAGGCCGGCGGCCGTCAGCGCCTTGTCCAGCGTTTCGGCGTGCTCGGCGGTGAAGCCGGCGTCGTTCTCCGCACCGGCGATGTAGACGGTCGCCTTCATTCGGTCGGCGAGCAGATGCGGGCTGCCGGGGTCGTCGGTGACCAGGCCGCCGCCGTGGAAGGACCCGGCCGCTGCGACCCGGTCCGGCTGCAGACCCGCGACGATCACCGACGTACGTCCGCCCATGCAGTAGCCGCACACGCCAAACGCGTCGCCCTTGACCTCGGGCCGCGAGACAAGGAAGTCGAAGAATGCGCCGGCGTCGCTGGCGATCATGTCCGGCGTCACGCTGCCGACCATGCCCATCAGCCGCTTGCGCTGTTCCGGGTCGCTGAACACGGTGTCCATCGAGAACGGTTGCCAGTCGCCGTGGCGGTAGTAGACATCGGGCAGCAGTACGGCATGCCCGAATCCGGCCAGCCTGGCCGCCATGTCCTGAAAGGTGGGCCGCACGCCGCCGGCGTCCGGATACATGACCACGGCCGACCACGGGCCGGTGCCGTTGGGGGTGTGCAGGGTGACGGGGCAGGTGCCGTCGGGAGTGGTGACGGTCGCAGAGATACTCGGCATGGCATCCGTTCTACTCGTCGGCTCTGGAAGTAAGCTGACCGGCGTGCCGATTGCCACGCCTTACGAGGATTTACTGCGGCTGGTGCTTGAGCGTGGCACACCGAAATCCGACCGCACGGGCACCGGTACCCACAGCTTGTTCGGCCACCAGATGCGCTACGACCTGACCGCCGGTTTTCCCCTGATCACCACCAAGAAGGTGCATACCAAGTCGATCGTCTACGAGTTGCTGTGGTTCCTGCGCGGCGACTCCAACATCGGCTGGCTGCATGAGCACGGCGTTACTATTTGGGACGAATGGGCATCTCCCACAGGAGATTTGGGTCCCGTGTACGGAGTGCAATGGCGGTCCTGGCCAACGCCGTCGGGTGAACACATCGACCAGATCAGCGCCGCGCTGGAGCTGCTCAAGACCGACCCGGATTCGCGCCGAAACATCGTGTCGGCCTGGAACGTGGGCGAGATTCCGCAGATGGCGCTGCCGCCCTGCCACGCCTTCTTTCAGTTCTACGTCGCCGACGGCAGGCTGTCGTGCCAGCTGTATCAGCGCAGCGCCGACCTGTTCCTCGGCGTGCCGTTCAACATCGCCAGCTACGCGCTGCTCACGCACATGATGGCCGCACAGGCCGGACTCGATGTCGGGGAGTTCATCTGGACCGGCGGCGACTGCCACATCTACGACAATCACGTCGAGCAGGTCGCCGAACAACTCAGCCGGGACCCGCGGCCATACCCCGAACTTGTTCTGGCGCCACGCGATTCGATCTTCGACTACACCTACGACGACGTGGCGATTGTGAACTACGACCCGCACCCGGCGATCAAGGCGCCTGTCGCCGTATGAGGCCTGCTTGCAGGGCCGAACATCGATGATGACGACGGTGGGCCTGATCTGGGCCCAGTCGACCTCGGGGGTAATTGGCCGCGCAGGCGGCATCCCGTGGCGGCTCCCGGAGGACCAGGCGCGGTTCAAGGAGCTCACCATCGGCCACACCGTGGTGATGGGCCGGCTGACCTGGGAATCGCTGCCTGCGAAGGTCCGCCCGCTGCCGGGACGCAGAAATGTCGTACTCACCCGGCAAGCTGACTACATGGCTGACGGGGCACAGGTGGTGACCACCCTCGACGAAGTAGCGACGGACGAGACATGGGTGATCGGCGGCGAGCAGATCTACGCGCTGGCGCTGCCGATCGCCACCCGATGTGAGGTGACCGAGGTCGAGATCGACCTGCCGCGTGAAGATGGCGACGCGGTGGCGCCGGTGCTCGACGAGGCATGGATTGGTACGACGGGGGAGTGGCTCACCAGTGGCTCAGGCTTGCGCTACCGGTATCACAGCTACCTGCGGCCATGACGACGCTCACCGCTAGTCAGGCGCGACGCATCGCGGTCGCCGCGCAGGGCTTCGCCGAACCCAAGCCGCGCGGTCCGGTCACCCGTGCGCACGTGCGGCGGTTGATCTCGAGGATTCAAGTGCTGCAACTGGATTCGGTATCGGTGGCAGTGCGGGCCCACTACGCGCCGGTGTTCAGCAGGCTCGGTCCATACGACCGTGACGTGGTCGACCGCGCGGCGTGGAGCCACTCGGCCCGGTCGCCGCGCCTGCTGATCGAGTACTGGGCGCACGAGGCCGCGCTGATGGCCGTCGACGACTGGCCGCTGCTGCGTTGGCGGATGCGTGAGTACACGCACGGGCGGTGGCGCACAGAAGTCGTCAAGAAGAAACAGCGGTTGGCTGACGACATCGTCGCTGCCGTTGCCGAGCACGGCCCGATGACGGCAGGCGAGATCGAGACACACGTCGGCGAGGACCGCCCTGGGAAGAAAGGCCCCTGGTGGGACCGCAGTGACACGAAGTGGGTGACCGAGGCACTGTTCTCTGCGGGAGTGCTGACGACGGCCACGCGCGTCGGGTTCGCTCGTCACTACGACCTCACCGAAAGGGTGTTGCCGCCCGAGGTCGTGGCTCGAGAAGTCGACGACGACGAGGCGATCCGCGAGCTGACACTGCGAGCTGCCACCGCACTGGGTGTCGGAACCGAACCCGATATCCGCGACTACTTCCGGCTGTCTCCGAAACAGGCGAAGCCCGCGATCGCCAAGCTGGTGGCCGACGGGGAGTTGGAACCTGTCGAGGTCGACGGCTGGACGGCGCCTGCGTATCTGCGGGCCGGGCAGACGGTGCCGCGGCGTGATCGCGGGACGGCGCTGCTGTGCCCGTTCGACCCGTTGATTTTCTTCCGGCCTCGCGTGCAGAGGCTGTTCGACTTCCACTACCGCATCGAAATCTACGTTCCGCAGCCAAAGCGCCAATTCGGTTACTACGTTTGGCCTTTCATGCTCGACGGCCAGCTGGTCGGGCGGGTCGACCTGAAAGCCGAACGCACTCGGGATGCATTGAATGTCGTCGGAGCGTTCGCCGAAGACGGCCATCGG
The DNA here is from genome assembly GCF_035697385.1 of Mycobacterium sp. Taxonomy (GTDB): domain Bacteria; phylum Actinomycetota; class Actinomycetes; order Mycobacteriales; family Mycobacteriaceae; genus Mycobacterium. Next base: position 8,258 of record NZ_DASSCY010000262.1, read on the forward strand.
TTATCGCGGGTCGCTGAAGCTCTCGCACGAGAGTTGGAGACAATGGCGGGCTGGTTGGGGCTTGGCGGCGTTACCGTCGGTGACAAGGGGAACTTGATCGATGCGTTGCGGGCGGCGACCTGACGATCGAATGTCCATTCACGTCGTCACGGTCGGGCAACGAACTTGGCTGCCCGGCTGCGCGCTATCGGTCGGGCCGGATGAAGTCGGTGATAGCCGCGACGAACGCGCCGGGGGTTTCGACCATTGGGCTGTGGCCCGAGACCGCGATGACCCGCCGATCCAACCCGGCCGCGCCATACCGCTCGACGTTAGGCGCCGTGGGCGTCAGCACGTCGTGCTCACCCCAGACGACGAGTACCGGCTTGCCCATTCCGGCCAGCCGATCGGCAACGGCTCGCTCGTTGTCGTCGGTACCCGAGTAGCACACGCCCTGGTGGGTCAACTGTTCGAGCGAACGGTGCGCGAGTTGCGGCACCGGATACTCCGATGCGAAGCCGGTCTGCAGTGAACTGTTCGTCAGAGCGTCGACGCCGCGAAACCGGTCGATCGCCGGTCCGATCAGGGGCCAGCATCCCAAGCTGCCCAACACCGGCATGTCCGTGAGGCCTTGGTCGGCGGGCGTGTCCGACACGACGATCCGCTCGACGAGGTCCGGATCGCTCTCTGCGACGGCGGTCGCGATGTGGCCGCCCATCGAGTGCCCGACCAGAACCGCGCGGCGCACACCCAGGGCGCCCAGCGCGCTGCGCACTGCTGTGGCTTGCCCGGCAACACCGTAGGGTTCGACGTCGCGCGGCGCCTCGGATCCACCGTGGCCCACAAGGTCAATGGCGACGACCCGCTGACCCGAATCTGCCAGTGCCGGAGCGATTTTCTCCCACCATTCGATCGACGCTGAGTAGCCGTGCAGCAGTACCACCGCCCGATCACCCGACGACCCGCCGTACTCCCGCACGTTGAGGTCTGGGCCGTCGAGCTCGAGCACCCGACCACCGGCGAACGCTTCGGCGGACCGCTCTGTCCGGTCCACGAGGAACGCGTTCACCAGTAGCGCCAGGACCACGACGACGACGGCTATCGTGGCAATCCGGAGTTTCATTCGGCGAACGCTACTGGCGTGGGCCGACCGAAAGCCAGCGGTTTTCGTCTCAGAGCACAACGATCCGGGCGGCGCGTGGCCCGACCTTCGGCGTGCGACGCGACGGGTTGATCGACAATTTCTGCGTCTCTGTCCGCGGTTGCAGCGTGTGACAATCGACGAGTGCCGGATTGGACCTATCATCCGCTGAGTCCGATCGCCACCGCCCTACTTGGTGAGCGCCGGACCCAGATGCTGGCAATGCGGTTTCTGGCAGCGCTTGTCAGGTCCGCCGGAGGACGTCGCTGGATCCCGTGGGTGTTCGACCATCCACCGGTCCCGCCGCATTGGGAAGGTCGCTTCGGCGCCTGCGTTCCGGTCTCCGTCGCGCGGGAGTCGATCGCGGTCTTGCCGGTACAGGGCGCGAGCATCATCGAGGTCGGACCTGTGCGCATCGACGAGGTAGACGACTTGCGTCGAGCGACCGATGGACGAACTTGTCCGGTCGTAGCGTTCGTGGAGGCACCGGAAGTCGCGGAAGCCGTTGCGCCCTATGTCGACAATGTGACCGTCGGCGCCGTACCGGAAGCGATCCGGTTGACCGACCCCGACATCGATGTCGCAGTGGCAGCGCTGGCAGATCCGTCGACGACGGTGCTCACCACTCCCGCCGTGCTCATCGCGGCAGGACCAAGCTGGTTCAACCGCGTAATCGAGGCCGCCACGCCGACCACCCCAGCGCCCGGACTGCGTGACGTTCCGCGTGACCCGCGCCATTGGCCGTCGTGGCTCTGGGGCGTCTTGGTCGGCATCGGCATGATCGTCGCGGGCGTGGGTGCCGCCGCAATCACGCTCGGCCCGGTGCTGTTGTGGTATGACCGCGATTATCTCGGCGTGTCGGTGGACGACCTCCACGCCGTGAATCATCACCTGGTGGGCTTCCTGCAGCATGACCGGCTGACCATGGCGGGCAACATGATCGGGATCGGATCGCTGTATATAGGGCTGGCGTGGGGCGGTATCCGGCAGGGCCGAGTGTGGGCACGCAACGCGTTCCTGATCTCGGGTGCCGTCACGTTTCTTACGTTGTTCTACTTCCTTGGCACCGGCTTCATCGAACCGCTGCATACGCTCGTTGTGATCGTCTTGTTCCCAATGTTCGTGTTCGCGGTGTGGCGTAGGCCCTCGACGCCGCGCTGGCGGGTGCTTCCCTCCGGCCTGGAAGCGCAGCGGCGCCGGGCGCTGTGGGGTCAGCTGCTGATGATTGGACTCGGCGGCGGGTTATTCGTTGCGGGAGCTGTCATCTCGACGGTCGGGCTGACGTCGGTGTTCGTCCCGACGGATCTAACGTTCCTCGGCGCTGAGTCCGACACGCTGCGATCCGCCGATTCGCAGCTCCTTCCGTTTATCGCACACGACCGCGCAGGGTTCGGCGGCGCCTTGATGGGAGCCGGTTTGGCAGTCCTGTTGATCAGCTTGTGGGGGTGGCGGCGCGGCGAGCGGTGGGTGTGGTGGTCGTTGTTGATCGGGTGTGCCGCCGGTACCGCGCCCGCTCTGGCAATCCACTTCGCCATTGGCTACACAACTTTCGAACACCTGATTCCCGTGTACATCGTGGTGATCGTGACCACGCTCGCGCTGACGCTTTCACACCCTTACCTCACCGCGCGGTCCCAGGTGTTTGCGTCGAGGGCAACATGACTGGCGCACGCACTGGTTCGGTCTAAACGCGATCACCGCGGCGGTGTGGTCGCTGGGCTTGCACCTTCACCCGGGACCGTGCGCTCCTCAGCCAGCACCGGCACGCCCTTACCGCGAATCTTGTTGACGATGAACACCACTGCGCCAATACCCAGCCACACGAGTCCGCCGATCTTCGCCAGCGAGTCGGCGTTGAACAACACGTAGCCGATGATCAGGAAGCCAAGCGTCGGCACGACCAAGTGCAGCAGGTAGTTCTTCGACTTCTTGCGCACCACGTAGTACCAGACCACTGAAACATGCAGTAGCGCAAAGCCGAACAGGGCGCCGAAGTTCACCAGCGACGAGATCAGCGCGATCTGGCCGACAAAGAACAGCACGAGCACGAGGCTGAGCGCGCTGACCACAAGGATCGCCGCAATCGGCACCTTGCGGCTGCTGATTATCGAGAGGAAGCTCGGCAGCTGCCGGTCGCGGCTCATCGAGTAGAGCAGCCGGCTGGTCGCGGCCTGCGCGGCCATGGCGTTCGCGAACCCGACCGCCAGCACGTTGACGACGAAGAACGCGTTCATCCAGCCTGTGCTTGACGCCGCTTCGACCAGGCGGAAGAACGCATTGCCCGCCTCGTCGTCGGAGAACGACTCGCGCCCACCCGCGAGCAGGCTGGCCAGCCAGGTTTGGGTGATGAACAGGGTAGCCACGATGAACAGCGACACGACCATGGCGCGGCCCGCGGGGTTCTTCTTGCCCGTGGACTCCTCGGCCAGCGTCGAGATGCCGTCAAAGCCAAGGAAACTCAGCACGGCGATGGACAGCGCCGCCGCGATCAGTGGTGCGCTGACGACATCAGAGTTCCAGATCGGCGTTGTGCTCCAGCCGACGTTGGGCAGGCTGTCACCGTTGATTGCCCGTACCGCGATGACCACGAAGAGCATGACGAAAACAAGCTCGATGGCGAGGAAGATGCGGTTGGCTATCTTCAGCGAGCCGATTCCGCGCAGATTGATCACTGTGTTGACGACGACGAACACGATCGCCCAGAGCCAACGAGGCGTATCCGGGAACAAGCCGATCATCGACTCGGCGGCGAACACATACAGCAGGGTTGGTATCAACAGGTAATCCAATAGGATTGCCCAGCCGGCGAAAAAGCCTACGTCGGGCCGTATTCCGCGGCCGACATACGAGAAGACCGATCCAGCCAGCGGGAACGATTTGGCCATCTGCGCGTATGCCAATGCGGTGAACACCATGGCAATCAAGCCGATGAGGTACACCAGCGGGACCATGCCCGACGCACTGTTGTAGACGGTGCCGAAGATCGCCCATGGCGCGATCGGCACCATGAAGACCAGGCCGTAGACCACGAGGTCGGCGGTTCCGACTGAGCGACTGAGTTCCTGTTTGTAACCGAAGGATTCAAGCGCGCGCTGGCCATCGGCGCCGGTGGCGGCGTTGGCGGCGCGTGGGGTTGTGACGTCCATGACGGTCCTGTCGGGTCGAAGAGCGGGGTTAGATCCGTGCGGTGTCGGCCAGCTCGTGGTCGGCGTCGTGGCTGGAGAGGAATGCCGCGATGACGGCGCGGAACTCCTCTGGTTTCTCCAGGTGGGTGCAGTGACTGGTGTCGGGGAAGACATGGCTTTCGGCGTTGCGAATGTGCTCGACGTAGGGCTGCCAGGTGGCGGGCGTGGCTTCGTCGAACTCCCCGGCGATCACCAGGGTGGGCGCGGTGACGAGGTGCAGCCGGTCGATGATGCTCCACTCTCGCAGAGTGCCGAGGACGTAGAACTCGTTGGGGCCGTTCATCGTGTGATAGACCGTCGGATCCGCCTCCATCTGCTTCACGGTGTCGACGAAGTCCTGTGGCGTCGGCACGACTCGGCACACATGGCGCCGGTAGAACTCGTCGCTCGCGGCCAGGTACTCCGGGTCCGTCAGCGTGCCCGCCGCTTCATGACGCTCGAGGGCGGCCAGGGTCTCCTGCGGCAGCTGGGCACGTAATTCGTCGGCAGCGGCCATCCAGAGCGCCATCGAGGCGGGGGAGTTGCAGATCGCCAGCGACGCGAGTCCAGGTGGTTGCCGGACCGCGATTTCGGCGCCCAGCATGCCGCCCCACGACTGGCCCAGCAGGTGGTACTCGTCGATGCCGAGCGCATTGCGCACTGTGTGGAACTCGTCGACGAACAGCTCGGGTGCCCAGAAGTCGGCGGGTGCGTCGGGCAGATGACTGCTATTGCCGCAGCCGACCTGGTCATAGTGGATGACCTGGCGGCCCGTCTCCTCGGCCAGTTCGGCGATGTTGCGGACGTAGTCGTGCGCCATTCCCGGCCCGCCGTGCAGAACGAAGAGCGGAAGAACATCGTGCCGAGCGCTAACGGGTGTGGTGGTCTGTACCCAGGTTTGATGACCACGGAAAGGCACCAGGCGGGTGTCACAAGGCATGGCGATCAGCATGAACCGGTAAAGGTCTCATGGCAAGACCATTGACGGGGATTTAACCTTACGTTGACGAGGGAGGGGTTCGGGGCATGGCGCATAACGGCGCACCGGCAGTGCCTGGGCTGCTCGAGCAGCAGCTCGACACGTCGTCACGGGTCGACGAGATCACCGACCGACTGATCACGGCGATCGCGGTCGGCGAGTATCTGCCCGGCGCGCGGCTGCCCGTCGAGCGCGAACTCGCTCGATCATTGGGGGCGGGTCGGATGACCGTGCGCGCCGCGCTGGCACGGCTCGTCGAACGAGGTCTGCTCGAAACGCGACGGGGTCGCGGCGGCGGGTCGTACGTACTGAACCAGTGGCCGGAGTCGTCCACCGAAGCGGTCGGCCGCACGCTGAGCATGCTCCTCGGCGAGCTGCGAGATCGCTTCGATGCCCTGTGCCGGCTGCAGGGCGTCGTGTGCCGTGCCGCCGCTGAGGCACGGTCCGACGACGATGTGTCGGTGCTCTGGGAACGGTTCGAGGAATACCGGACGGCAACTACCGGCCTGGCCGCCCAGGAGGCCGACAGCCGCTTCCACGTCGCGATCATGGACGCCGCCCACAACGACGTGCTCAAGCAGATGCTGCTGGATCTCAAGGCATCCGTGAGTATCGGCGCGCCGGCACACCTGTGGGGCGAGCCGTCGACCATGCGCAGCATGGAATTACGCGCCCTGCACGACCACGAAGAAATCGTGCGAGCCATCGCCGACGGCCGTGGAGACGACGCCGACGCAGTGGCCCGCACGCACGGCGCCATCGACTTCGAACACATCACCATCGCGATGCGCCGCGCTGGAGTGGTCGTCGACTGACCGTGCGAATTGGCCGCGGCGCTCAAGTGGCGGTGGAACACTTGAAATTGCGGCCGGGGGGCTGTGTACCGATCAATCAAGGGGGCTCACATGGCGATCGGGGTTATCTGGAACCCGCCAATCGACAAGCAGACCTATGACGCGATACGGGAGAAGGTCTGGGAAGCCGGTCAGGCCAAGGGTATGAAGTTCCACGCCGCTGGAGAGGCAGACGGCGGCTGGCGGGTCATCGAAGTGTGGGAATCACGCGACGGCCTAGAGCGGTTCATTCGCGAAGATCTGTCCAGCGCGTTCGACCACGTCAGCGGGGGCCAAGCCGGAAAACCCGAGCCGGACGCCGTCTTCGAGGTGCACTACCAAGGGCCTTAACCCGCCCGCAGCGCAGCGAAGGCGGCGTCGATCAGCGCGACGGGGTCGTCGTCCTCGCCGGCGTCCCACGCGGCCATCGCCACACCTACCGCGCCCAGCGCGGCCGAAGCTTGCACGGTCGAGGCGAAGTCAGGCGCGGACATGCCCGCGCGGCGGGCAAGCGCCCGGGCGAACAGATCACGGGTTTCGTCCTGTGCGACGAGGTTTCGCGATCGCAGCACCGGGTTGCGCAATACAAGCCGCGTCCGTTGGAGCAGCGCTTCACGGTCGGTGTCGACGATGGCTGCCAGGCCCTCGCGAATAGCGTTGTGCAGCGCGGTCAACGGCGCTTCGTCCGGTGGCCGCGCCGCGATGAGCTTCTCGACAATTGGGTCGTACTCGTCGTACTCCACGACGGCTTCCTTGCGCGGGAAGTGCCGAAAGAAGGTCATGTGTGACACGCCTGCCGCGGCGGCGATTTCCTCGACAGTTGTTGCGTCGTAGCCCTTCTCGCCGAAGAGACGTAGCGCGTGCTCCTGGATCGACTGCTTGGTCGCCGCCTTCTTTCGCGCACGCCAGTCGAGTTCGGTCACGGAGTCAATACTCCCTGGCGCTCGCCGAATGCACTGTCGAGCCATTCGTGCAGTGAAGACGCGTCGTCGCCACGCCACGCCAGATGGCCGTCGGGGCGCACCAGCATCGCGTCCCTGTGGCCGCGGAGGGTGACGACATCGCCGATCCGCCGACGGGCGACGTCTGCCATCGACTCGGGTCCGAGCATCACCCACGCCGGCCCCAACGCGTTGTACATCCCGTCGCGATCGGGAACGCGATCACCGGGCCGAAGCCCGGGCAGCCGGCGTCGACGCCCGGCGCCAAGTGGCCCATCCCGGTACGAAACTTGTAGCTGCGAAGCTTTTTTCGCGATAAGCCGTTGCACCCATCCGCGGTTCATCAACGGCACTGCGACACGATCGCGCACGAAGCGGGCGATTGGGCTGCCGCCCATGACGATCTCGGTAAGGCCGCTTGTCGATTCGAGTACGTCCTCGGCGATCGGACGCCGCTCCGCTTCGTAGGTGTCGAGCAGGCGTTCATTCGCTCGGCCGCAGATCACGAGCGCGAGCTTCCACGCCAGGTTCTCTGCGTCTCCGATTCCGGTGTTCATGCCCTGACCACCAAGTGGACTGTGGATGTGTGCGGCGTCGCCGGCAAGCAACACCCGACCGCGCCGATAGGAGTCGGCGAGGCGGCGGTGAATGCGGAAAGCCGACGTCCACTCGACCGAGCGGATCTCGCCGCCGGCCTCCTCGGCGAGCCGTGTCCCGAGGTAGTCGACGATGGCTTCCGCGGACGGATCCTCGGGACCCTGCGGAGGTGCTGGCGCCATCAGTCGCCATAGATCGCTGCCGGGCAGCGGGAACGCGGCCAGCAGGTTGGTGCCGCGCATCCATGTCGATGCCGAGTCGCGTGGCCGCTCGAGCGCGGCATGCACGTCGGCGAGCAGGAAACGCTCCACGAGCGGAACGCCGGGAAATCCAATACCCAATGCCTTGCGAACGGCGCTGTGCGCGCCATCGGCGCCGACCACCCAGCCGGCGTCGAGCTCAGTGCCGTCGTCGAGTCGCACGGAAACGCGGTCGGCGCCGGCCTCCAGCCCTTGTATGCCGCGGCCCCACTCGACCGCTTCGCCGAGTTCGGACAGTCGGTCACGCAATGCCCGCTCGATGTCGGCCTGAGACATCACCAGCCCGGGCCGGCCGCCCAGCCGCTCCATGGACAACCCGATCTGAAGCCGCGCCAGCTGGCGACCGTCGACGGTGATGACCACCTGGCGGATCGGAATCGCCCTCGCCGGAAGGTCACCAAGGGCGCCGAGCCGGTCGAGCACCTCGACTCCGCGCGGCTGCAGGCCAAGCGCCCGCGAAGTCACGGCCGGGCCCTGCGCCTTGTCGATCACGCGCACCCCGACTCCGGCTGCCCGCAGCCCGCATGCCAGAGCCAACCCGGTTGGTCCTGCTCCTACGACCACGACGTCGGTGTCCACGGCAGATCCTCCTCGATGTTAGTCACTAACACGTTAGTCGACTAACACCGCTACGGCAAGGTTCATCAAGTTAGGGTGAGCCGTGGCCGAGACCGCGCCGCTGCGCGTGCAACTGATCGCCAAGACCGAGTTCTTGGCGCCGCCCGACGTGCCGTGGAACACCGACGCCGACGGCGGACCCGCGCTCGTCGAGTTCGCCGGCCGCGCCTGCTATCAAAGCTGGTCCAAGCCAAATCCGCGGACCGCGACCAATGCCGCCTACCTGCGCCACATCATCGACGTCGGCCACTTCTCGGTGCTAGAGCACGCGTCGGTCTCGTTGTACATCACCGGCATCTCGCGCTCATGCACCCACGAGCTGATCCGGCATCGTCACTTCTCGTACTCGCAACTGTCGCAGAGGTATGTGCCCGAGCAGGACTCGCAGGTCGTGGTGCCGCCGGGGATGGAAGACGACCCTGAGCTGCTGGAAATCTTCACCGCGGCCGCCGACGCAAGCAGGGCGACCTACAGTGAACTGCTCGGCAGGCTCGAGGCGAAATTCGCCGACCAGCCCAACGCGGTGCTGCGGCGCAAGCAGGCCAGGCAAGCCGCTCGCGCGGTGTTGCCGAACGCCACCGAGACCCGCATCGTCGTCACCGGGAATTACCGCGCATGGCGGCATTTCATCGCGATGCGGGCAAGCGAACACGCCGACGTGGAGATCCGCAGACTGGCGATCGAGTGTCTACGCCAACTCATCGACGTCGCACCGCAGGTGTTCTCGGATTTCGAGGTCACCACGCTCGCCGATGGCACGGAGGTGGCAACGTCGCCGCTTGCCACAGAGGCGTGAGGCCGAGAAGGTAATCTTGGGTCCCGTGAGCACCAGCGGATTCGACGTGACCGCCCGGTTGGGCACCGTACTGACCGCGATGGTGACTCCGTTCAAGCCCGACGGCTCGCTCGACACGGACACCGCCGCCCGGCTGGCCACCCATCTTGTCGACGCCGGCTGCGACGGCCTCGTGCTGTCGGGCACCACCGGCGAATCGCCGACGACCACCGACGACGAGAAGATCGCGCTGCTGCGCGCGGTGCTGGACGCCGTGGGCGATCGGGCTCGGATCATCAACGGGGCGGGCACCTACGACACCGCACACAGCGTGCACCTGGCGAAGGCGTGCGAGGCCGAAGGTGCGCACGGACTGCTTGTGGTGACGCCGTATTACTCACGCCCGCCGCAGGCCGGGCTGGAGGCGCATTTCACCGCGGTCGCCGACGCGACCTCGTTGCCGGTGATGCTGTACGACATTCCGCCGCGGTCTGTCGTGCCGATCGAGTGGGACACCCTGCGACGACTTGCCGACCACCCGAACATCGTCGCCGTCAAGGACGCCAAGGCCGATCTGCACGGTGGCGGGCAGATCATCGCCGAGACCGGATTGGCCTATTACTGCGGTGACGATGCCCTAAACCTGCCATGGCTCGCAATGGGGGCGGTCGGCTTCATCAGCGTCTGGGGACACCTGGCCGCGGGGCAGCTACGAGACATGTTGTCCGCGTTCAGCTCTGGTGACGTCGCGACAGCGCGAAAGATCAACGTCACGTTGGGGCCGCTGGCAGACGCCCAGTCGCGGCTGGGTGGTGTCACCTTTGCCAAGGAAGGGCTGCGCCTGCAAGGCATCGAGGTGGGCAATCCCAGGCTGCCCCAGGTACCGGCCACTCCCGAGCAGATCGAGGCGCTTGCCGCCGACATGCGGGCTGCAGCGGTGCTGCGGTAGTGAATTCCGAACTCAAATCACCGGGGCCACTGGTCCCTGGCGGTCTGCGGGTCACCGCGCTTGGCGGGATCAGCGAAATCGGCCGCAACATGACCGTTTTCGAGCATCTCGGGCGGCTGCTGATCGTCGACTGCGGGGTGCTGTTCCCCGGCCATGACGAGCCAGGCGTCGATCTGATCCTGCCCGATCTGCGCCACGTCGAAGATCGCCTGGACGACGTGGAAGCGCTGGTGCTCACCCACGCGCACGAGGACCATATCGGCGCAATCCCCTTCCTGCTCAAGCTTCGTCCCGACATTCCCGTTGTCGGCTCGAAGTTCACGCTGGCGCTCGTCGCTGAGAAATGTCGCGAGCACCGCATCAAACCGGTGTTCGTCGAAGTTGGCGAGGGGCAGAGCTCCAGACACGGTGTGTTCGAGTGTGAGTACTTTCACGTCAACCACTCGGTTCCCGGTTGCCTGGCGATCGCGATTCACACCGGCGCGGGAACCGTGCTGCATACCGGTGACATCAAACTTGACCAACTTCCGCTGGACGACCGGCCGACCGACCTGCCGGGCATGTCGCGGCTCGGGGACGCCGGCGTGGACCTGTTTCTCTGTGACTCGACGAATGCCGAGATACCGGGGGTCGGCCCCTCGGAGAGCGAGATCGGGCCAAACATGCATCGGCTGATCCGCGGCGCCGAAGGCCGTGTCATCGTCGCTTGCTTCGCCTCCAATGTTGCTCGTGTGCAACAGATCATCGACGCGTCGGTGGCTCTTGGGCGCCGCGTGTCGTTTGTGGGCCGATCGATGGTGCGCAATATGGGGATCGCCAAGGACCTGGGCTACCTCACCGTCGCAGACGACGATGTGATCGACATCAGTGCTGCGGAGATGATGGCGCCCGAGCGGGTCACGCTGATCACCACGGGGACGCAGGGCGAGCCGATGGCCGCACTGTCGCGAATGTCGCGTGGTGAGCATCGCAGCATCACGCTGACCTCGGGTGATCTCATCATCATGAGTTCGTCGCAGATCCCCGGCAACGAGGAAGCGATCTTCGGGGTTTTGGACTCGCTGGCCAAGATCGGGGTTCGCGTCGTCACCAATGCCCAAGCGCGGATTCACGTCTCGGGTCACGCCTACGCGGGCGAGTTGTTGTTCCTCTACAACGCGGTGCGCCCGCGAAACGTGATGCCCGTACACGGCACGTGGCGGATGCTGCGTGCGAATGCGGCATTGGCGGCGCGCACCGGTGTGTCGGACGATTCGATTGTGCTGGCCGAGAACGGGGTCAGCGTAGATCTGGTTGCTGGCAGGGCGTCGATTGCCGGCGGTGTGACGGTCGGGAAGATGTTCGTCGACGGGTTGATCACGGGTGACGTCGGAGACGCGACACTGGGTGAACGGCTCATCCTGTCGTCGGGTTTCATCGCGGTGACGGTCGTCGTGAACCGCGGTACGGGCAAGCCTGCCGGGCCGGCGCATCTGCAGTCGCGTGGGTTCTCCGAGGACCCCAAGGCGCTGGAGCCCGTGGCCCGCAAGGTCGAGGACGAATTGGAATTCCTTGCGTCCCAGAATGTTTCCGAGGTAACGCGCATCGCCCAGGGGGTACGTCGCGTGGTCGGCAAGTGGGTGGGGGAGACCTACCGCCGTCAGCCGATGATCGTGCCGACCGTCATCGAAATCTAGGCCGCTTGCCTCATTCGTACATCAGCGGGCTGCGCAGTTGGCAACCGCGTCGCGCCGCGTGCGCCCAAACATCTTGGTACGCTGCCGCTTTCAACAGTCGTCTTGGCGCTGACCAGCCGCACGAGCACTCCGCCACATAGTTTCCGATGCGCAATCGGTAGACCGCCGCGGTCCCGGATTCACGCAGCGATCCGTTGGCCTCCTTGGAACCGATGTTCTCGGGATGCGTTGCACACATGACGTTTCCTGGCGTCCATCACGATGTCAGGCGACGCTGACGGGTTCGAAGGTCTCCGGCGTCAGTGGCTGGACGACACCTGGCGGGACACGGGTGCCTGACACCGCTGGTTGTGGTTGAGCTGACCCAGTGCACATGTAGTAGTAGCTAACGGGGTATCCATTCTTGTCGTACACCGTGACCTTGGTCCAGGTTCCGCCGGCTTGTGAGCAGCAGAAGCGCGGATTCAGCCCACTCTTGCGGCATTCTTCGTATCGCCCATCGTCATACCCGCCGCCGGTATTGGGTGCGGCGCAGGCGACAGCGGGGTCGGCGAGGGCACTGCCGCCGAGTGCACCCGCCGCAGCAATGAACGCGACCGGCAGGAGTCGACGCCAACGCACAGGTGTCGTGGAGTTGATGAGTGCCATGTCGAATCCTCGGGTCCGTGGTGGATGTGTCCTGCAATCTTCGGAAGATGCAGTGATTCACGGAACGGGGCGCGCGCCCGTGAATACCCGGTCGAGCTACGGGGTGTAGGCGCGGTTTGCATTAGGGGATTGGGGGACGGCGGAGATCTGCGCGATGGTCGTGTGGTCCGTCGGTAGCATCGAGTCAACCGCATTCGAGGAGGATGTCGATGCTCGCGCTAACGACCTGGACCGGAGCGCTTCTCGTCGCGACCGGGGTGATCGCCTATGTCGCAACAGGCGCGGCCAGTTTCACCGCGCTGATTCCCGCCGCCGTGGGCGTGCTGTTGCTTATCGCCGCGCTGATCGGACGCCGTACCGAGAACGCCAGCAAGCATGCCATGCACGCTGCCCTTGCCATCGCGCTGCTGGGGGCGCTGGGTTCACTGATGAACGTCGTCAAGCTAGGCGACCTGTTCGCCGGTACGGCCGAGCGCCCCGGCGCAATAGTCGCCAGCACAGTCATGTTCGTACTGCTCGTGGCCTACCTCGTAGCGGGTGTGCGTTCGTTCGTCCGGGCCCGCGCCGCGCGTTAGGTCGGCGGTCGGATCAAGTCTTTTCGGCGAAGACCGACCACTCGAGCTGCGAGGCCGTTAGATCACGCCCGGCCGGCTCGATGTAATGGCGCAAGAAGTACTCCGGGCCCGCTTGTTCGATCAGCCCCCAGCCGTATTCGGCGATGAACCCCGCCACCTCATCGGACTTCAGGCCGAACTTCCATATCTGCTGTTTCTCCCGAAACCTTCGGTACGCCGACTTCGAACCGTAGAGATTCGTGCCGTCGATGAAATCCCGCTGCACATACGTGAATACCAGCCGACTGCCGGCCGCGGCGGACCGCAAGTAGGAGAACGTCGCGCGTACCGCGTCTTCCGTCAGGTACTGCGTCACACCCTCCCAGACGAAGAACGCGCGAGACTCGCCGCGGTACCCGTGCTTGGCGAGTTCAGCTGCGAGGTCGTCGCGCTCGAAATCGACCGCAACCAGGTGTACCGAGGACGGGGTCCCGCCCAGAACACGATCGACGGTCGCGGCTTTGCGTTCGATGTTCACCGGCATGTCGACCTCGAACACCGGGATGTCCGCCCGACGCGCCAGCCGATACGCCTTGGTGTCCAGCCCCGCACCGAGGACTATCACCGCATCGATGCCGTCAAGCGACTCGTTTACCTTCTCGTCGATGAATCGCTTGCGGCAGGCCAGATTTGCCCACAGTCCCGGCCCGGAGCGCTCCGTCGCGCCGATCATCAAGCGCCGAAAAAAGGGCAGCCGCGTCGTGCGCACCAAGGCCCGCAGACCACGCGGTAGGAACGCATACGCGAGATCGTCCTGCACGAGGCGGCGGTCGGGCTCCTCGTACTGTTCAACGGCCGCCAACACCATTGGGCCGGAGGCCGTCTGGGCGGCGGGACTGCGCGCCATCAGCGTTTGTTGGCGAGTCCCGCGTCCACCGGCAGCGTGATGCCCGTGATGTAGCGTGCCTCGTCGGAGACCAGCCACGCGACCGCGGCGGCAATGTCCTCGGCCTCGACCATGTCTACCGGCATCGCATTGCCCCAGTCGACGGGCGTTTCGGACTCGGCGACGAACCGCTCCAGCCATTGGCGGGTGTGCTCGTTGTTGATCATCGGCGTGTTCACGCCGGTAGGATGGATCGAGTTGACCCGAATATTGTGTCGTGCAAGATGATTGGCGTAAATCCGCATCAACCCTACGACGCCGTGTTTGGCTGCGGTGTAGCCGATCGAGCCGGCGTCGTCGCTGCCGATGCCGATCAGGCCTGCTGCCGAGCTGATCAGTACGATCGACCCGCCAGTGCCCTGCTCGACCATCGTCTTCTTGGCGACCTCGACCGTATGGTGCACGCCGGTGAGGTTGACGTCGATGACGTCGCGCCAGCCGTCGGCACCCGCTTCCATCGGCGCGATACCCGCATTGGCGACGACGATGTCCAGCCGCCCGAATTCGTCGAGGCCCGCCTGTAGTGCGCTTTGCAGCGACTCCACGTCGCGAACGTCTGCCTGCTGCGCCACGATTCGCGAGCCGGTGTCCTCGACCAGCTTGACCGTCGCCGCAAGATCGTCAGGCGTGGCCAGCGGATAGGGAACCGACGCGATCTGGTCGCAGATGTCGACCGCGATGATGCTGGCGCCGTCGGACGCCAGCCTGACCGCCTCCGCGCGGCCTTGACCGCGGGCCGCACCCGTGATGAAGGCGACCTTGCCGTCGAGCGCACTCATGAGGGACGCAGTTGACCCTTGGCCGGGTCGCCAGCGACGACCGGCTGCAACATTTTGATGTCAGGTGCGCCGTCGAGGTGCTCACCGACCGTGCCGAACAGGGTCGCGACGGCCGGCGCGCCGCTATGTGTCTTCAGGGCGTCCGCGTCGGCCCACTGTTCGACGAAAACGAACGTGCCATCGGCCTCATGCAATGAATAGAGCTCACATCCGGGCTCCTGGTGCACCGCCTCGATGGCCTGTTTGCACGCGTTCCGCACGGTGTCGACGGACTCGGGTTTGGCGGTCATGGTGGCGACGACGACGACAGGCATGGGCGATGGACTCCTCGCTGAGTACGTGCAAGACAGTTGACCACCCTACTCAGCGAACCTAACTAAATTATTCGATACCTATCTGTGACCCGTGTGGCAGATGGTGATTATGGGGCTATTGCGACTAGTCTTGCTGGCATGCCTAGTAAGACTGCCGCCCGATCCGGCGCCCGTTCGGGCAGGTCAAAGGCCAGTTCGCGGGGCGGAGCCCGGCCAGCGAGACCGTCGGCCCCTCGACGGAAGCCGGCTGCGCGGCGCAGCCCGTCCCGCATCTCTGCCGCGGGCACGACAGTGGGCCGCGGAGTCCGCGTCGGCTGGTTGATGCTCGCCAAGGGCGCCGGAAGCACCGCGCGATCAGTGGGCAGGGCCCGCGACCTCGAGCCGGGGCACCGCCGCGACGGCATCGCGCTGGCACTGCTCGGCTTCGCCGTTGTCATCGCAGCCAGCTCGTGGTTCGACGCCGCCCGCCCGGTGGGCGAATGGATCGACACCTTCCTTCGGGTGCTCATCGGCGCCGCGGTGGTGTTGGTGCCGATCGTGCTTGCGGCGGTCGCGGTCGTGCTCATGCGCACCGAACCCGACCCCGAGGCCCGGCCGCGGCTGATCCTCGGCTCTGCGATGATCGTGCTCCCCGCGCTCGGCCTGTGGCATCTGTGGGCGGGTTCCCCGCAGGATCCCACCGCCCGCCAGCACGCCGCGGGTTTCCTCGGCTTCGCGATCGGCGGACCGCTCTCTGACGGGCTGACCGAATGGATCGCCGCGCCCCTGTTGTTCATCGGGGTGCTCTTCGGTGTTCTGCTCGTGACGGGCACGACGATCCGCGAAGTGCCTTCGACTGTGCGCACCATCTTCTCCGCTCGGGCGTTCCGCGGTGAGGCGTACGACGAGGAGTACGACGATTACGACGACGAACTGCCGAACGAGGAACCGGAAGACTTCTCCGACGGCTACTACGACGACCCATCGACCTATGGCGACGAACCCCAGTCGTGGCCGACGGGCACCCCACTGGACAACTATCCGATCGAGGACGAGGCGCCGACCATTCCGGAGCCGACGGCCCGAACCCGGAAGAAGAAGCCAGCCAAGCAGCAGCAGACCCTTTCCCTGGACCGGGTGGTGGACGGGCCGTACACGCTGCCGTCCCTGGATCTACTGATCTCCGGCGATCCGCCGAAGCGGCGCAGTGCGGCCAACGACCAGATGGTGGACGTGATCACGTCGGTGCTGCAGCAGTTCAAGGTCGACGCCGCGGTCACCGGCTGCACCCGCGGGCCCACCGTCACCCGCTACGAGGTCGAGCTTGGCCCCGGCGTGAAGGTCGAGAAGATCACCGCGTTGCAGAAGAACATCGCGTACGCGGTGGCCACCGAATCCGTCCGGATGCTGGCGCCCATTCCCGGCAAGTCCGCCGTCGGCATCGAGGTGCCCAACACCGACCGCGAAATGGTGCGGCTGGCCGATGTGTTGACCGCGCCGTCGACCCGGCGCGACCATCACCCGCTGGTGATCGGCCTTGGCAAAGACATTGAGGGCGAGTTCATCTCGGCCAATCTCGCGAAGATGCCGCACCTGCTGGTAGCCGGTTCGACCGGATCGGGCAAGTCGAGCTTCGTCAACTCGATGCTGGTGTCGCTGTTGGCGCGGGCCACCCCTGAGGAGGTCAGGATGATCCTGATCGACCCGAAGATGGTGGAACTCACGCCGTACGAAGGTATTCCGCACCTCATCACGCCGATTGTCACCCAGCCGAAGAAGGCGGCCGCCGCGCTTGCCTGGCTGGTCGAGGAAATGGAGCAGCGCTACCAGGACATGCAGGCGTCGCGGGTGCGCCACATCGACGACTTCAACAAGAAGGTGAAGTCGGGGGAGATCACCGCGCCGCTTGGCAGCGAACGCGTGTACAAGCCGTATCCGTACATCGTGGCGATCGTCGACGAGCTGGCCGACCTGATGATGACCGCCCCCCGCGACGTCGAGGACGCGATCGTGCGGATCACCCAGAAGGCCCGTGCCGCGGGCATCCATCTGGTGCTGGCCACACAGCGGCCCTCCGTCGACGTCGTCACGGGTCTGATCAAGACGAATGTGCCGTCCCGGTTGGCGTTCGCGACCTCGTCGCTCACCGACAGCCGCGTGATCCTGGACCAGCAGGGTGCCGAGAAGCTCATCGGCATGGGCGACGGGCTGTACCTACCGATGGGCGCGAACAAGCCGACCCGTCTGCAGGGGGCGTACATCTCCGACGACGAGATCCACGCCGTCGTCAACGCCACCAAGGAACAGGCCGAGCCGGAGTACACCGAAGGTGTCACCAACGCCAAGACCACCAGCGAGCGCACGGACGTCGACCCCGACATCGGTGACGACATGGACGTGTTCCTGCAGGCGGTGGAGCTGGTGGTGTCAAGCCAGTTCGGCTCGACGTCGATGCTGCAGCGCAAGCTCAAGGTCGGCTTCGCCCGCGCCGGTCGCATCATGGACCTGCTCGAACAGCGTGGCGTCGTCGGCCCGAGCGAGGGTTCCAAGGCTCGGGCCGTGCTGATGACGGTCGAGGAGTACGAGCTCGGCGAGCAGGCCGGCCGCGGGTAGCCGGAGGACGGCCCGACGGTGAGTGAGCAGGGACCCGACCTCGGCGTCGGGCAGACGGACGAGATCACCCGTT
>NZ_DASSCY010000263.1:0-25156 GCF_035697385.1 Mycobacterium sp.
CCAACCGAAGAATCCACTGGTCCTGGTTCCCGGCAGGATCGGGGTTGCGGCGGAAGGCTTGTTGGCAACCCACGTCGTTCCGTTCCAGTACTGGTACTTGGTCTGGTCAAGTATCTGGTACTGGTTGACCCGTGACAGGTAAACCGTGCCGCCGCGGCCCGCGGGAGTGCCGTACGAATAGACCCACCCCGCAGCGGCTTCCGGTGAACCCGGCGGCGGCTTGACGAAGGCGCCCTGCTGGAAGTTCTGGTTTCCGGAAACGTAGGGCACAGTCGCGCTACCCCACCTGGCCGCGCGGACGGATGACGCCGGCACGACCGTCCAATTCTGGCCGTTGTCATCCGAATACGCGATGGCCGAGTAGTTCGTCGTCCATCGGCCCGGCGAATCCCAGGACTTCACGGCCATGAAGTTGATGTACTGCCTCGTCGCTCCGTTCACGCCCGCACCGGGAACCGAGATGCCTGCAGTCGGGATCATCGTCACCTCTGGAGAGGTTCCATAGCGGTAATTGCCGATGATCTCTCTGGAGAAGTTCGGGTACGTCATCGGTGAGCCGCTGTATGCGCCCGGATCGTGAATTATGCCGTTTGGCACAAACATTCCGTCGGACAGAACGGCGTCCGCAGTGCGGAACAGCGTGTTCATCCGCCAGGCTCCTGTCATGCCGGGACCGCTGAATGTGTCGCCGAACGCCATCAGTACCTGGCGCTGCTCGACGATGGTGGTCGCGGGGTTGTCGCCCGTGATTCCGTTGTCCCACATGATCCCGAGGTCGGTACCTGCGATGCCGAAACGCTGATCGGTGCGGTTAAGGCTATTCGCGCCGGTCACCCAGCCGATTCGGGTGGTCACCGGCACCGTGACGGCCGCCGTCGGTGTAGACGCGAGCGTCGCGGCAGCGACCGGCGTACTGCTGGCCGTGTTACTGAAGCTGGAGACTGACCGTTCCAACTCACGTCGCGAGCCCAACGCCAGTAACGCCATCAACAGCGGCGATTGGGCAGGGGAGAGCGGGGTGTTCACAACCAACGGGCTGAGCCCGAAGGCGGACAAGAAACCTGTCACCAGGCTTCGAATCGTTACGGCCGCAGTGCTTTCCGCTTCTGGGACGGCCATTTCGATGGGCGCTGCCGGCTGAATGCTCACCGCAGGCGACTGCTCAGGAATCGTCATCGACACGACGGTGCTGGCGGCCCGGTGTACCACCGTGTCGGCCGCCTCGTTCACGGCCACGACCGTGTCGGCCACGACCGTGTCGGCGACGCGCATGCTGGTCGGCGGCGCCGGTGTGCGGACGATCGCTTCCCGAACCGACTGCGTCTCAAGTCGATTGGTCGTCCTTGTTGTGTCAGAATCACTACGCTCTTTGGCCGCCGGTGTCTTGGACTGCGTCGAGGACGACCCGTCCCGCGATTCATCGGGTTCGACGACCTCGGTCGACTCTTCCTCGGCCGGCTCCTCCGGTGCGGTCTGGTCGCCGTCCTCATTGGCGGTCACGGATTCTGTCGACGACTGCGTTGAGTCGGCGGTATCCGCCGAAGCCTCATCGGAGGAATTGGTCGTTGCCGATCCCGATTGCGTACTCGTATCTGGGGTATCGGCCGACGCCACCCCCTGGCCGGTGACCACGGCGACGCCTACCCCGAGGGCGACCGCCAATCCTCCGACACGACCTACATATGCTGCTGCACCCATCTGATCCCCACAGGAAAGCCCCGACTTTGACTTCTTGATGCTCTAGTCGGACCCCGACTTCCGAAGAGATAGGCCTATCGTCCTACCGCTCCATTGCCGCGGTCGGCGTTTGGCTGGAGTGCAGCAAATGATCTTGAATGTGCAACTATCGAATTAGTGCAGCTGGAAACGGTACTTTCGCGACAGCACTCGACATTTAGCTAATGCACCTGGATACGGGGGTTGTTTCGCTATGGCTAATTTTTCCCAAAGCAACGGCCGGCGGATGTCTCGATCGTCTGACCGCATGGAAATTGGCAGTCGGCGTTGGTCATGGGACGTGGACCGGTAAACGAAGGTGCCGAGGCGACCGAGTACATCATTTTGGACCGACATCAAGCGACAGCGACGCCAACATACATTGCACGCCTTGATATTTAGCGACTCAAGACGCGTCGTGCACAGCGAGCGGTACCGAGAACGACGTCCCGTTCAACGTCACCTTGAATGCGTAACGGCCGGGGCCGGACGCGCAGTTGACTCGCAACGGCCAGACCCAGAAGCGGTTCTCCCCGCCGGAAGCGTCGAACGAGAGCTCTTGGTCGACGAGCACGGCGTCGTTCAGCGCCCAGTCCGAGAAGATGACCTTCGCCCGGTTCGGCTGGCCCGTGTCATCGGGACCCACCTGCATCAAGGCCACGAGGTAGACCGATATCGACCGGTCAGGCGGAAAAACTGTGGCGCGGCCCAAGACCCCACCAGCTACGTACAGCGAATCGTCGGCCACCTCGGCATAACGCGCAAGAAACGCACCAGTGAGAATCACAGTTCCTAACTCCACAGCAACGCCCTGTCGGTACCGATCAGCACCGAATGTTCCCGACACCGTAGCCGGTTACCGAAGACGTGTGGCTTCAATGAGGTGAATGGACGGGTAAGTGCCCGCCCCGCCGACCCGCCTCACGCAGTGTGCAAACGGGAGTTTTGGCGGTCCAGTGCCAACGAGCCAGCGAACACCGCGCCGTCGTCGCAGTGGCCTCCGGACCGGCCGGCGGCCGTTGCTCACGCGGCCACGGCGGACGTATGACGGCCTCGTTAAAATTTGCTGGCGTGTCGCGGTGTGATTTACCGCTCATTTTGGCTGAGAAAGCTAAGAGTTTGTGATTGATCGACTCTCGCCTGACGATCATGACCCATTTGCCATGGCAATCATAAAGCGAGCTCACAGCAGATAATACGGTTGCTCAATGAACATAACAACTGCATAACGAATAGTTTTCTAAGCGGTGTCTGAGAGGTTTCCTTGCATAACTGCCGATCCACGTCTGCGCATTCTCTGGTCCCAAATTTTCGTCGCTAGACTCGACCGAGATCGCGCCCACGAGGCGCAGACAGGCTTGCAATCTAGGCCGGTGCGCAACTTGCCGGCGGAGGTACCGAATGAAGATGGCTAACTTTTTGATGCGTAAGAGCACTCCTGCTTCGCAAGTGACTCAAGAGGCGGATGTGGACCCCGACATCACCTTCATGGGCGAGGTCGCGGTGCGCCGTGGTCCGATCGGCGATATCGCCGCCGGCGCGCCCGTCGTGGTGACGAACTTCGGTGACGACACCGTCTCGCTGCTCAACCGCGACACCCTGACGGTCGAAGGCACCATCGCGGTCGACGGCGAGCCGTTCGCGGCCGTCGTCGCCGACGATCGCGCGTACATCAGCACCTCGTCGTCGAACTACGATGCCGTCGCGGTGATCGACACCAACACCAAGACCGTCATTGCGACGTACTCGCTGGCCTTCGGCGTCACCGCCCTGGCGATCAGCCCGGACGGCAAGCGCGTCTACGCCGGCCGCACCGGCCGCGACCACGTCGACGTCGCCGTCATCGACACCACCGCAGAGCGCGTGGGCACCATCGACATCGCCACCGGCGCCGGCATCGGCATCGACGCCATCGACGTGGACGCCACCGGCAAGCGGCTGTATGTCGCGACCACCGATACCCGGGGCAGCCAGCTCGTCGTCGTCGACACCGAGACCGCCCGCGTTGAGCGCACAGTGCGAGTCGGTTCCCCGATCCGCGACCTGGCGTTCGCCGATGGCACCGCGTACGTCCTCACGTCGGACCGGACGCGAGGCGGCGCTGTCAGCGTGATCGACTTGTCGACCAACCAGATCACCGACACCGTCGACCTCGGTGGCGCGCCGACGCAGATGACCCTGAGCCCGGACCAGACCCGTGCCTACATCGTCGACTACGACCAAGTCGCGGTGCTGTGCACGCTGAGCCTTGAGGTCGTCAACTCGGTCACCGTCAGCGCCCGCCCCTCGTGCGTGACGGTGAGCCCCGACGGCGGTCGCCTCTATGTCGCCGACTACGCCGGCGACGTCACGGTTTTCACTGTCGATTCGACGATGCCGCTGCTGTATTCGCAGTTCATGGCGACCGACCCGATCGCGATTTCCGAGCTTCGCGAGCTGGAACCCGCACCCGTCTAAGGGGTTACGCACCGACAAACAGGTAGTTAACTACTCGTGTGTCGGCGCGGTGGTTCTTCCTACGGTTCAAGCGCAAGCAACCAAGCATGCGCAAACCAGGGAGACCACCATGTCCGGCGTCTGCAGGACCGACCTTTCGGCACTCGACTTCGGCGCGCAGGGCGGCGATCCCAGTCGCGGCGTCGACATGGATCTCAGCACGTGCGTGAATCGCTATGGGCCTGCGCCCGCAGCCATCGCCGCACTGCGGGCCATCGAACCGGCTGACATCCTTCTCCATCCCTACGACGCCGCGCCGCAGCTGATCGACCTCTATCGCGAGGCTACCGGTGTGCCCGACGGCGCGATGATCACTGGCCGTGGCGCAAGCGAATTCATCTGGGCGATGGGCCGCGAACTCGACCACGCCTCGGTACAGGTGCCGATGCCTGCCTACACCGACTACCTCAAAGCCTTTCCCGGCCGCGGGTTCGGCCGTCCCGGCGACCAGATCCCGTCGCTCGAGCAGATCGACGCGGCAATGAATGCCGCTGGCACGGTGATCATTTCCAATCCGCACAACCCGACGGGCGCCCACCTGGATCCCGATGGCCTCGTCGCGGTCGCGGCCGCACATCCCACCGCGACGCTCGTCGTCGACGAGTCCTACATCGACTTCACGCCCGATCCGGTCGGCTGGTCTGTCATCGGTTGCGAGACACCCAATATCGTCGTGCTGCGTTCCACGACGAAGTTCTACGGCATCGCCGCGACCCGCACCGGTATTGCCTGGTGTGCCGAACCCGAGCCGTTGACATGGCTTTTCGGCCAACAGGAGAACTGGGGGCTGTCCGGAGTGGACGTGCGTGTGGCGTGCGCCGCGGTACGCAGCTTCGATTGGACGGATCAAAGCCGTGCGCAGATGCTTTCCGACAGTGCCTGGCTTGCCGAAAATCTGTGCGACGTCGGCGGTCTCGATCTCAGTGCCAATCGCAACGTTCATTTCCAGTACGCGTTCTGTGAACGATCCCATGAGGTGGCCGAGGTGTTGCGGCGTCACGGCATTGGTGTGCGTGTACTTGGAGCGGCACACGGCGTTCGGCCCGACGCGCTGCGGATCGTCGCGCCCAGGTACGACGAGCGTGACCGGTTCGCCGCTGCCATTGCCGATGTGGTCGATGAGCGCGTCGCAGCCTAAGCCCGCGGGCCTGCTCGGCGTCAGCCTCGCGGCCTTGGGTGCCATCGCTTACGGCATCGCGACGGTCATCGGCCGGGCGCTGGCCGACGCGGGCGTGGATTCCGCGACGGCGTTGGGCATCCGGTTCGCGGTCGCGGCAATGATTCTCGCGGGGGCGCTGCGACTGCGCGGCGTTGCGCTGCGACCACCACGTGGGTCGTGGCTGCCCATCGTGCTGCTCGGTGCGGTTGGCTACTCGCTGGAGTCGACGTTGTTCTATCTGTCGCTCGGCCACGGCACGGCCGCCGCGTGCATCCTGCTGTTCTACGCGTATCCAGCGATCGTCACCGTCATCGAGTTCGCCCGCGGACGAGAACGGATGACCACGGCGAACATCGTTGCGTTGTCACTCTCCCTCGTCGGCACGGCCGTCGTGGTGGTGGTCGGCCGCGATGTGTCAATCTCATTGGCCGGCATTGTCTTTGCGCTGGCAGCTGCAACGGTCTATGCGCTTTATCTCGTCGCGGGGCGTGAGATCGGGCGGAGCGCCGACGCGATGACCACCGCATGCTGGGTGGCCGTTGGCGCGGCGGCGTCATCGGCGTTGCGTGGGCTGGCGGGCGGCACGCTGCAGATTCCCAGCGGTCACCTGCTGCAGATCGTCGGCTACGGCGTCGCGACGGCTGTGGCGTTCGGTCTGACGTTCGCGGCGCTGGCCCGCATCGGCGCCAGCCAAACCGCCGTCGTGATGACGCTCGAGGCGGCGTCGACGGTCGCCATCGCCTCCGTCGTACTGGGCGAAGGCATCTCGCCCGTCCAGGCATTCGGCGGCCTGGCGATCCTCGCGGCCGCGGCAGTGATCGCACGCTCACACCGCCGTACGCGACCGCACAATGCCCGGGCATTGCGGCGTGTCGGTGTACAAACACGGTCACTCGCGGCAAGGGGACCAAGCGTTAGCGCCACTGGTAGCGCGTCTTCGGGCGGCCGGCCTTGCCGTAGTCCGTGTTGCGGGTGACGGTGCCCTCATCGGCGAGACGCTCGAGATAGCGCCATGCGGTCACCCGCGACACACCTACCTGCTTGGCGACCTCGTCGGCGGTGATGCCGTCGACGGAATCCCGTACTGCGCGGGCGATCTCGTCGTTGGTGCCGGGGGCGGCGCCCTTCGGGGCCGCGGACCTGTCCGCGCCGACGCGTAGTTCGGCCAGGGCGCGATCGACCTCGGCCTGACTGGCCGCGTCGGTGCCTGCGGGCAGGGCTTCGCGGTAGCGATGGTAGCGCTCAAGCCGATCCCGGAACGCCGCGAAGGTGAACGGCTTGAGCAGATAGGCGAGCGCCCCGTGACCGACCGCGGCGCGCACCATCTCCAGGTCGCGCTCGGATGTGATCGCGATGATGTCTGGCGCGGGCCGCAAACCCGACAATGCCGACGCCAGCGCAATCCCGTTGGCATCGGGAAGCCCGATGTCCAACAGCACCAAGTCGATTGGCGCTTCGGCCGCCGCGGCCTCCGAGGCGGCCCGCATGGCGTCGCGGGCCGTATGGGCGACACCGGCGACCGAAAAGCCGGAAAGCCGACCGAGATACGTCCGATGCGCCTCGGCGATCAACGGCTCGTCCTCGACGATCAGCACGCTGATCATGAGCCCTCCACCTTCACCGTCACCACCGAGCCGTAGGTCACGTCGGCGGTCAGCGTGCCGTTGTGCCGCTTGACAACCTGCGCGACCAGAGCCAGCCCCAGACCGTGATGGTCCGATTCGCCTTTCGTCGAATATCCACGCTCCATGGCCTTTTCGAAGGTGCCCGCGTCCATGCCCGGCCCGCTGTCGGCTACCCGGATCTCGAGCGTGCCGTTGTCCTGACAGACCGTGACCTCCACCCACGGGTCGTCGCGGTCGCAGGCGTCCATCGCATTGTCGATCAGGTTGCCCAGCACGGTGACCATCTCCGGTCCCGTGAGCGGGACATCGTCGACGTTCGACGGCAGATGGGTGTCCTCGGTGACGGTCAACTCGATGCCGCGTTCGTCGGCCTGGGCCGTCTTGCCCAGCAGCAATGCGACGAGCGCCGGCTCACTGACCGCGTCGGACAACCGGTCGACCAACCTTTGCGACAGTTCGAGCTCGTTGGTGGCGAACTGCACCGCTTCATCGGATCTGCCCATCTCCACCATCGTGACGATGGTGTGCAGTTTGTTGGCGGCCTCGTGCGCCTGCGAGCGCAGCGTGTCGGTCAGTACCTTCAGTGAGCTGAGTTCGCCGAGCGCCCCCTGCAATTCGGTGCGGTCACGGATGGTGACGACTTCAGAGTCACGGGGCGCGTTCTCCACTGTCGAACGGTTGACCACCAGCACCCGGTTTTCGGTGACGTGCACCTCGTCGCGCGCGCCCGGGTTGTAGGTGCGAAGGAACTCAGGCAGATCCGAGGAGTTGACCGGGCCGGGCGGCAGGGCCAGCAGCCGGCGGGCTTCGTCGTTGACCAGCGCCACGCCGTTGCGTTCGAGCACGACCAGCCCCTCGGACACCGAATGCAGGATCGCGTCGTGGTGTTCGTACATCACCCGCAGTTCGTCGGGGCGCAGCCCATGGGTCTGCCGCAACAGTCGTCGTCGGATCAGCCACACGCCGACGAATGAGATGGCAAGCGCCGCAAGGCTGACCGCGGCGATGGTCGGGAACTGTGAGCGCCACCGATCGGCGAGGCTCTGTTGCAGAATTCCCGCGGATACCAGGCCGACGATGTGCCCGGACTCATTGCGTACGGGTACGACGGCGCGAATCGACGGCCCCAGCGTGCCGGTGAACACCTCGCTGAAAGTGTCTCCGCGCAACGCGGGTTCGATGGTGCCGATGTATTGGCCGCCGATCTGCTTGGGGTCGGTGTGCGTGAACCGGGTGCGGTCGGGCGCCATGATCGTGATGAACGCGATGTCGGTGTTGGTCCGTATCGCCTCGGTCACCGGCTGCAGAATCTCGGTCGCCCTTCCGGATTCGATCGCTGTCGCCGTCGACGGAGAGTCGGCAAGCGCGGTGGCGATACCGATGACCTGCTGACGGGCGGCCGCGTCGCCGTCGCGCTTGGCGTCGAGCAATGCCAGCCCGCTGCCGGCCAGCACCACCACCGCGATCACCAGGATTTGCAGGGCGATCGCCTGGCCGGCCAACGACCGGGGCCACCACCTGTTCAAGCGCACACTCCTGAACGTAATGAACTAAAACGTGACCTGGCTCACGTCCTCACAGAACATCCTTGCAGACCACATTTCATGCCGATCTGGAGGAATTCAGTTATGACAAACGCCCTGGACCGTCCACCGGCCCCCGAGCCGCCAACCGAGAAGCCCCGGCGGGACCGCACGCACTGGCTCTACATCGCCGTCATCATCGCGGTGTTCGCCGGCGTCGGCGTGGGCATCCTCGCCCCCGAGGTGGGCAAGAGTGTCGGCGTGCTCGGCACGATGTTCGTTTCGCTGATCAAGATGATGATCGCGCCGGTCATCTTCTGCACGATCGTGCTGGGCATCGGCTCGGTGCGCAAAGCCGCCACCGTCGGCAAGGTCGGCGGCCTGGCGTTCGTCTACTTCCTCATCATGTCGACGTTCGCGCTGGCGATCGGTCTTGTGGTCGGCAACCTTCTGCACCCCGGTAGCGGCCTGGCTCTGTCCGACAGTTCCGCCGGTAAGGGCGCGGAGCTCGCCGAGAAGGCGCACGAATCCGGTGGCCTGATGGACTTCGTCCAGGGCATCATTCCGGACACGCTGGTCTCGTCGCTGACGGCAGGCAGCGTGTTGCAGGCGCTGTTTGTCGCGCTGCTCGTCGGTTTCGCGCTGCAGGCTATGGGCAGTGCGGGTCAGCCGATCCTGCGCGGCATCGAGCACGTGCAGAAGTTGGTGTTCAAGGTGCTCGTCATGATCCTGTGGCTGGCCCCGATCGGCGCATTCGGCGCGATCGCCAACGTGGTAGGTCAGACCGGCTGGAGCGCCGTGACCCAGTTGCTCACGTTGATGCTCGGCTTCTACATCACCTGCGTGATCTTCGTGTTCGGCGTGCTCGGCGCACTGCTTCGCACGGTGTCGGGCGTGTCGATCTTCAAGCTGGTGCGCTACCTGGCCCGCGAATACCTGCTGATCATCTCGACCTCGTCGTCGGAGTCCGCGCTGCCGCGGCTGATCGCCAAGATGGAGCACCTCGGCGTGGACCGCAGCACCGTCGGTGTCGTCGTGCCGACCGGCTACTCGTTCAACCTGGACGGCACCGCGATCTACCTGACCATGGCGTCGCTGTTCATCGCCGACGCAATGGGCAGCCCGATGTCGGTCGGTGAGCAGATCGGCCTGCTGGTGTTCATGATCGTCGCCTCCAAGGGCGCTGCCGGTGTGACCGGCGCCGGGCTGGCCACGCTGGCCGGCGGACTGCAGGCCCACCGCCCCGACCTGCTCGACGGTGTCGGCCTGATCGTCGGTATCGACCGGTTCATGTCAGAGGCCCGCGCGGTCACGAATTTCTCCGGCAATGCGGTCGCGACGCTGCTTGTCGGGTCCTGGACGAAGACGATCGATCGCAACAAGGTGAACGCCGTTCTGGGTGGAGAGGACCCATTCGACGAACTCACCATGGTTGACGATGATCACTCCCCGCGTGCCGAAGAACCGGTGCAGGAGAAGGTTCCTGTGCCGGCATAGGGCGCGCGAAGGAAAGACCCGGCCGGATACCCCTCCTCGCGGCCGGGTCTTTCTTTGCGCGTATGCGCCGAGTTGCAGCCGCGACGGGGTCCGAGCGCTCACCCTGGTACGACTTTGAAGCCCGAAACCGTACAACGATGAGCGCTCGCGGGTCTGCACCGCTGTCGGTAGGGATATCCGAAACGAAACATCACGGTTGGCGCGCCGAAATCGCATACGCGCTGAAACTTTCTTGAATTCCGTTGAACCCCCTTCGCATATCGCCCGTTGAACCGGCTGAAGACCAACGGGGTCTACAGAAACGAAGGGAGGCGCGGTCATGCGCGCAACGCTATTGATCCTGACCGGAATTGCCGCTGCGGCGTGCGGAGCCATCGTCGCGCCTGCAGCCATCGCGTCGGCCGCCGAATCGGCGGACCTGACCATCGCACAGCTCGAGGCGCAAGGCTTCGACGTGAAGATCAACCGCATCGGGAGCGCACCGCTGAACCAGTGCGTCGTCACCGATGTGCGAAACCCAAGGGAGCGAACCGAATTCGTTCCGGTTCTCGGAGACAACGACGGCGTCGTGGAAGTCGTGGTTGACCGCAACATCACCGTCACCGTGAACTGCTCGCGGCGCTGACACACCGACTTAGACCCGGCCGGAGCGATCCGGCCGGGTCTTTCGCTGTCAGGGGCGCGCTCAGCTGACCTTCGACTCGTACTCAGGACAGAACGCGGCCGTCGCTGCACCAATGAGGAACGCCGCATCTTCTGTATCGAGATGCTCGGCTAGCGAACTGACTTCTTGCTCGAAGCTGGCCCCGCTTCCCCAGTCCTGGCACACGCCCCGTCCCGCGGCCACCATGTTCGCCGGGGTGGCCCCTGGCCACGTGACACCCTGCTCGGTGAGTGCGTCGATGAAAACGTCTTCAGCTGGGCCGGCCGCCGCAAGAGGCGCACACGTCAAGGCGGCCGCGGCCAAGCCAGCACCAACCGATACGGCGAGCTTCATAGGAAGTTTCATTGGCATTCTTTCGTTCGAGAAAACTATGGATAGAGCGCATCGTTGCACGACAGCAGATTGCTGGGGGCGGTTCGATCGATTTGGCTCGACGGCGGTGACCGGCTGCAACGGTGCGGATGAAGTGCACATTCAGTATTTTTGCCGTGGTCACGCAGCGTTTATTGTCGCGGATTACAATTTTTGCTCGACGTTATTTGAAGTAGGGGTCGAGCAACGTCGACCAGGCTTGGTCGAGCTGAATCCACTCGTCCTGGCACCCCGATGCGCGGTCCTCGGGCAGCTGGCCGTCGGTGACCAAGTCGGCGTTGGCCTCGGGATTCGACCCGTAGATCCAGCACTCCAGGTTGTAGACGCGCTGCTGGTCCAGCGAGTGGACATCAGCGAAATCCTCCGCGCCCAACTCAGTACCCTCCGCTCCGGATGCGGCGAACGACCGCGCGAAGTCCTTCACCGCCTGCACCGACTCCGGGTCGATCTGACCGTCGTCGTCCGGTGTCAGAAGGATGTAGGCGGCGAGCTGATCGGCGACGTCCTCCTCGCGTCCCGTGACCGGCAGGTCGTACACGCTGATCGCCATGTGGCCGACCTCGTGATAGAACGTCGCGTACTCAGAATTCATCGCCGACGCGTCGGGGTCGGGATCACCTGCCTCGGTGAAGATCCGCTGGGCCAGGTCGGCGTCCTCGTAGCAGATGGTGATGGTGTTCTCATTGGGATCCCAGAAGGCGTTCGCCTGATCGCATTGCGACCCGTGCAGAGGGATGTCGATGGGCAGGTTCAGCGTCTGGTTGATATCGGCGGCGAGGTCTTCGAGCAGCTGGTTGTCCTGCATCAACGCGCGTCCGTTGATCGCTTCGGGACTCTGGGCGTCGTCGTAGGAGACGATCATCGTCCCGCCGACGCCGTCGACCGGGGCTTCGGCCGGGTCCGGGCCATCCGCTGCCGCGACTTTCCCGGAGGCCGCCGGCTCCGCTGCCGACGTGTCGGCCTCCTGTGCGGGAGCGCCACCGCATCCGACCACGATCAGCCCGGCAGCGAACACCGGCACAATTCGAGTACGCATGGCCCCAACCCCCAAGATGCACCGGCTTAATTGACACCGTCGCAGATTTAGGGGCGGGGCGTGGCTACTCTCGGCAAACCGGCTTTGGGCGACCTGCTCAGCGTGAGCAGTCGAGCGTCACCGAAATCGACTGGGAAACGACATCGAGGATCAAGAAGTTGTCCCCATCGCGGCCCGGACCCGTGTACGGCACCCATTGGGTGACCTGTTGCGGGTTGCGTACGTTTGTCACGACGCAGTCGCTCATCGGGCCGCTGCCGACGCGGTCGATGTTGACCGTGTATCCCTCGCTCTGGAGTCGGCTGATCACTTCCTGCGCCGATTCCTCTGCCGACGCGAGGCCTGCAGGCGCGGCGATCACCCCGAACACAGCCGCAGCCACAGCGGCGAGCGTCCAATTTGTCCGCATGACCGCACCTCCCGTCTTCTGTAGGGACCATGATCCTCTACTTAAAGCGCAGTGCGCACTTTATTCTTCCCGCAGCTATGGCGTGCAGTTCAACGACACTGAGATCGACCGGCTCTTGATCACCTCGACCCAGTCCCAGTCGATGTCACCGTTCTTGTCCTTACCGTCGTAGACGCGAACAAGTTCGGTGACGGTCTGCGGGTTGCGGACGCTCGTCACGACGCACTGATTGATCGGCCCGCTGCCGACCCGGTCAACGTTGACCTGGTAGCCCTCGCTCTCCAGCCGCGATATGACTTCCTGCGGTGTTTCTTCGGCCGCGGCGAGACCTGCCGGGGCGATGACCGTTGCACACGCCGCCATGACGAGCGCCGCAAGTACTCCTGCTGGACGCATTCCGCGCCCCCTATCCGTTACTACCCCGTGTTCCCACCCTCTACATCGCCGTCGACGTCAGAAACGTTGCGCAAACATCCGGCCTGGTAGCTGACGGGTTGATTAGATCGCTGTGACGTGCGAGAACGGTATGGATCACACCTGCCAGCGGTGGTAACCAAGCACACAGCCGGCGAAATGGCGCTCGGTTCGCCGCTCGGTTAACGATGTCAATGTGAGTCAGACATCGGTAGCCGGTCGAGGCCCCGCTACCCGCGTGCGGCTGGCGCATCAGATGGTGACCCTCGACGACGGGCGCAGGGTCGGGGTGTCCGTCGGCGGGCACGGGGTTCCTCTGGTCTTTTTGCACGGCCTCGGCTTGAGCGGCCGCGCCTACGTGCGCATGCTCAGCCGGCTGGCGGGGATGGGCTTTTTGGTCGTCGCGCTCGACGCCCCTGGCCACGGCGGCACGCCGAATCTGCCTCGCAACGCCGCAGACCTTGCCCATCGCGTCGAGCTCACCCTCCGCACCCTCGATGCGCTCGGTATCAAGAAGGCCGTCTTCATGGGGCATTCGATGGGCGGCCGGATGACCATCCAGCTGGCGGCCATCGCGCCGGAACGGGTGCTCGCCGCGGTTCTGCTGGATGCCGCGGCCGGCGCGCCGTTCGACGACTCGATCCGGGATCCCGTGCGGTCGCCGCGGCGTGCCGTGCGTGCGTTGTTCGACGCCGCCTACGACGCTCACGGCGATCCGCGCCAGCTGCCCGCGCCGGAGCGAAATCGGTACCTGCGCATGATGACGGCGGCCTGGGCTCGCAATATGCTTACCCCGCTTGGGTTTCCGGCCGCCTTTCGGGCGATCATCGCGTCGGGCGATTACACACCGATGTTGGACGCGATGCGCGAGTCGCGGGTGCCGACGATCGTCGTCCACGGCGAGAAGGATCTGGTGGTCCCGTTCGTGAGCGCGCACGATATGGCCGAACGCACCGACGGTGCCCTGTACTGCGTGCCCGGCGCCTATCACTCGTGGATGCTGACGCATCCGCGGCAGGGTGCAGATATGGTGCGCCAGCTGCTGGCCGCCGAACTCGGCGACGCGTTACGCACCTCCGCGGGGACGCACGACTTCGACGGCTGCGTGACGTGCTGGGCGGACGCTCTGCTGTCCGAGGAGTCGCCGCTGCGCCCGGTCAACGACGACCCGCTGGATGTCGTGGGAACCGAAGAGCGCGAACGCATCACGCTCGATCGGCTGCGCACCTTTCATCGCGAGCAGTCGCGAAAACACCCGACACGCCGACGAAAAGTGCGATTCTCCGTCTTCTCGCGCAGGAAGGCGACCGCTTAGCGTTCGGCGCGCTGGTAGGCGGTGACGACCGCGGCGCCGCCGAGGCCGATGTTGTGCTGCAACGCGGCGGTTACCCCGTCGACCTGACGCTTGTCGGCCGTGCCACGCAACTGCCAGCTCAGCTCGGCACATTGCGCCAGACCCGTCGCGCCCAGCGGGTGACCCTTGGAGATCAGCCCGCCGGACGGGTTGACCACCCAGCGCCCGCCGTACGTGGTGTCGTTGTTGTCGATCAGCTTCGCGGCTTCGCCCTCGCCGCACAGGCCCAGCGCCTCGTAGAGCAGCAGTTCATTGGCCGAGAAGCAGTCGTGCAGTTCGATCACCTGGAAGTCGGACGGCCCGAGGCCTGACTGATCGTAAACCTGTTGAGCGGCTTTGACATTCATGTCGTAGCCGATCAGGTTCTTGGCGCTGCCATCGAAGGTGCTGCCGAAGTCGGTTGTCATCGCCTGACCGACGATCTCGACGGCTTGGCCCGCAAGTCCGTGCTTGTCGACGAACGCCTCGCTGGCCAGGATCGCCGCGCCCGAC
The DNA here is from genome assembly GCF_035697385.1 of Mycobacterium sp. GTDB lineage: Bacteria > Actinomycetota > Actinomycetes > Mycobacteriales > Mycobacteriaceae > Mycobacterium. Next base: position 14,758 of record NZ_DASSCY010000263.1, read on the forward strand.
CCGTCGGAGGTGGGGGAGCACTGCAGCTTGGTCAGCGGATCGGAGATCATCCGCGCGCCGAGGATATCGTCCAGGGTGTACTCCTCCTGGAACTGCGCGTACGGGTTATTGACCGAATGCTTGTGGTTCTTGTAGCCGATCTTCGCGAAATGCTCTGCGGTGGTGCCGAATTGCCGCATGTGCTCGCGGCCTGCGGCGCCGAACATCCACGGCGCGACGGGAAATGCGAACTCGTCGATCTCGGCCATCGCCTTGACGTGCTTGCCCATCGGGGATTCGCGGTCATCGGCGCCGCCCTGCAGTGATCCGGGCTGCATCTTCTCGAAGCCCAGCGCGATCGTGCAGTCGGCCAGGCCGCCGCGAATCGCTTGCGCCGCAAGGAACAGCGCCGTCGATCCGGTGGAGCAGTTGTTGTTGACGTTCGCGATCGGGATGCCGGTCATGCCGAGTTCGTAGAGCGCCCGGTTTCCGGACGTCGAGTCTCCAGCGACGTAGCCGACGAAGCCCTGCTGGACTTCGGAGTAGTCGATGCCCGCGTCCGCCAGTGCGTTCGTGCCGGATTCACGAGCCATCTGTGGGTAGTCCCAGCCCTCGCGGCGGCCTGGTTTCTCGAACTTCGTCATCCCGACTCCGACGACGAAAACTCGGTTCTTTCCTGCGGTGGCCATGACACGTCCCTTCGCTGCGCTGCGGTTGACAGCAACATACAACGCGACGATGAGGCGCAGGCGCGGGTCAGCGGGTTGCGCGGCGATGCCAGGCGGAGTATCCGCCGGAGAGGTAATGAACGCGGTCGTAGCCCAGGCTGTTCAGCTGCTCGGCGGCCGGGATGGCGCGACGCCCGGAGACGCTGCACACGACGATCTCGCGATGGCGATCCACGTCGGAGATGCGCGCGGCAAGCGCGGCCGGGTCGATCAATAGCGCCCCCGTGATGCTGCCCTGATGGCGGGCGACCTGCGGGCGGATGTCGACGAGCAGCGCGCCGGCCCCGTGTCGGCGGCGCGCGGTGGCCGCCGAGATGGGCTGCGGCACCGGCATAGGGGCCGTGGGGTTGTTGGGCGAACTGTTCATGGTCGGTCTTATTTCTCTAGTGGTGGTGCGGGGGCCCGCCGCCGCAGCGGGCCCCCGCGGGAAGGGGGTTATTCGAAGAGCACGCCGTGCTCGGGGCAGTAGGTGTCAACCGAGGCGACGACGAAGACGGCAACCTGGTCGTCGGTCAGGTCGGTGGCCTCCAGAATTTCCATGCCGAGGTCCACCGGATCCGCGCCCTCGTCGATGGCAGAGCACACGTCATGCGCGGCAAGAACTGCGTCCCGAGGGCTGTCGTAGGTGATGCCCGCGGCGCTGATCTCTGCCAGGAAGTTGTCGTTGGCCGAACTGATCGCGCCTGCGGTGCCTGCGGTGGCAAGCGCGACAAGCCCAAGGCCGCCCGCGACGAGCGCGGTGCCGGCGAACTTGGTGAAGCGATGCGGGGCGTTCATTGGACTCCTTGTGTCAGGTCTTTTCCGGTTGTCTTCCGGGCTGACATCAGAGTCCGACAGGACGCTTGGGGGATTCTTGAAAGATTCTTGGGAGGCCGATGGCCCCGCTCAGCTGCTACACACTCAGCCGAACTTCAACCACCAGTTGTGCAGGTCTTCGAGGTTTGGGCCCAAGGCGTCGCCCAGTAGCAGGTCAGCGTTCTTGGTCCAGGTCACGCCGGGTTTGTCGTTGTAGGTGCCGCAGGCGATGCGGCCTGCGACGGTGTCCGGCGTGTCGGTGAAATGCCACGTGGTGGGCGAATCGAGATCGCTGCCGGGGCATCGCAGCAGTGGCGCGTACGGGGTGATCGTCTGGTCGAAGGCTCCGTCCAATGTTGCCTGATCGGCGAACATCGAATACCGGGCGTTCGTGGGGCCGCCGATCGGCCCCGCCTTGCCGCAGTCGACCGTGGCCAGGGCGCCAAGGACCGGGGGATGCACCGGCTCGCAGGCGCCCTCGTCGTAGCCGCGGGGCAGCAAGCCGAGAAGCTGCGCATCGAACGAGTCCGGGTCCACGGTCGGCGTCGTGGTTCGAGGAGTCCGTCGAGTGGTTTCGGCGGTCTCGGTCGTCGTGGTCGACGTCATCCCCGTCGACGACGAGTCGTCCGGTTTGACCAGAAACCAGACCCCCAGGGCGCCAAGGACGAGCACAAACACTGCGACGGCAGCCATGATCGGGATCCACGGAGTTTTCTTGCGTGACGGCGGTGGCCCCGGGGGAGGCGGTGCGGTCCACATCGGTCCGGACCCACTCCCCGGAGGGGGCGGCGTGTGGAACGTGGCCGGCCGGCCAGCCGGCGTCGGGGTCGACTGGTGCGGCGGGGGCGGGGTCGGAGGCGGTGTCTGGTGGATGGGCCGAGCCGCGGCGGCGGGCGGCGCGGTGCCAGGCATCGTGGCGTCTTGACCGCGCTGCAGGATGGTCGCGGCCTGGTCCTGGTCACGCTGGGTCAGTGCGTCGTTAGCGGCCATCGCCAGGTCACCCGCGCTGGCGTAACGCTCCTGTGGCTTCTTGGCCATGCCACGGGCGATCACCTGATCGAATGCGGCAGGGATCCCTGGCCGTTCTTCGCTGGGTTTCGGGATGGGCTGCATCAAATGCGCCGTGATCACCACGCTGACGCTGTCGCCGGCATACGGCTGAGCGCCCGTCAGGCACTCGTGCAACACGCACGCGAGCGCGTAAACGTCGGCGCGATAGGTGACCTCGTCGTTGGTGAACCTCTCCGGCGCCATGTACGCATAGGTGCCGACGGCGGTGCCCAGTTCGGTGAGCTTCTCGTCGGTGGCGGCGTTGGCGATGCCGAAGTCGACAAGGTAGGCGAAGTCATCGCGGGTGAGGATGATGTTCTCGGGCTTGACGTCACGGTGCATCACACCGCTTTCGTGTGCGGCGTCCAGCGCCGAGGCGATCTGGCGCACGATCGCCACCGCCCGCGCCGGTGTCATCGGCCCAAATCGCTTCAGTACCTTGCGAAGGTCGGTGCCGTCGATCATGCGCATGTCGACGTAGAGCAGCCCGTCGACCTCGCCGTAGTCGTGGATCGGCACCACGTGCGGTTCCTGCAGCCGCCCGGCCGAGTGCGCCTCCCGCTGCAGCCGCTTGCGGAACACCGGGTCGTGGGAAGCGGACTCGGGCAACAGTTTCAGCGCGACGATCCGATCTTTGACGGTGTCCTCGGCCTCGTACACCTCACCCATGCCGCCCTTGCCGAGCAGCCGCCGTAGGCGATAAGGACCGACCTGGGAACCAACACGTGATTCCCCACCGGTGTCGCTCATCGGGTGCTCCTCGGGTGCAATTACTGGCGAACACACCCTAATGCCGCGCTACGCCGGACGTTGCTCTATCTCGAACGTGAACTCGTGGGCGCAGATCCGGACGTGGTCACCGTCGGACAGGGTCGCGGTGCCGCGTATTCGCTCACCCCGAACGTCGACTCCGTTGGCCGACCGCAGATCGCTGATCACAAAGCTGGTGCCGGTGTCAATGATGACGGCGTGGTGGCGGCTGACATTGGCGTCGTCGAGCACGATGTCGTTGTCGTCAAGGCGCCCGATCCTGGTGGCGGTGGCCCGCAACGGATAGACCCGCCCGGCCGACGAGCGCAGGCTGGCCACCGCCGACGACGCGCTGACCGAGGTACGCATGGCAATGTCGTGAACGGTGTGCGCGGCCACGGTTCTTGCGGCCCTCTTCACGTCCAACGACTCCTGCCGCAGGATCTTCTCGTGCAGGGCGCGCACCGTCGGTCCCGGATCGATGCCCAGGTCGTCGGCGAGCGTGGTTTTCAGCCGCTGGTAGGCGTCGAGCGCCTCGGATTGACGCTCTGCCACGTAGTAGGCGGTGATCAGCTGCGCCCACAGCGGCTCCCGGTAAGGATGTTCGACCGTCAGCGTTTCGAGTTCACCGATGACGGCGTAGCCGCGCCCGCAAGCGATTTCGGCCTCGGCGCGGGCGGTGTGCGCCACCACCTTGTCCTCCGTCAGCGCGGTGGCGAATGCTTCGACGAATTGAAAGTCACGCATGTCCTCGAGGACGGGTCCGCGCCATTCGGCCAGCGCAGCGGTCAGGTGGCGGCTGGCTTCATCGAACCGCCCGGCCGCCGCGGCGTGCACACCCGCGGCCTTCTCGGCGACGAATCGGCCGATATCGCAGGCGGTGTCCGCGGCGTTGAGCCGATAGCCCGGCGGCGCGTTGACCAACACCGACTTCGGGTCCGCGCCCGCCCCGCTCAGCAGCTTGCGCAGGTTCGAGACATACGAGTGCAGGCTGGCCCGGGCTTCCGCGGGCGGCCATTCCTCCCACGCCGCGGTGATCAAGGAATCTGTCGAGACCGGCCGGTTGCGATTCATCACCAGCATCGCCAACACCGCCCGCTGCTTCGGCGTGCCCAGCGACACGGGGCTGCCGTCAACCGTCATCTGCAACGGTCCAAGCACGCCGAACCCGATCTTGTTCTCGGTCATCGCGCCCATTGTCACCCCCAACCACGGGGAAGTGGTGTAGACCGGAGTAGAACGTGTTCTAGTTTTGTGCTCCCGGAAAGGGGCGACATGGGCTTACGGGTCGTGCAGTGGGCGACGGGTGGGGTTGGCGTCGCGGCCATCAACGGTGTGCTGGAGCATCCGGAGCTGGAGTTGGCCGGCTGCTGGGTGCATTCGAAGGACAAGGCAGGCAAGGACGTCGGCGAGATCCTCGGCGTCGAACCCGTCGGTGTCACGGCGACCAACAGCGTCGACGAAATTCTGGCGATGGACGCCGACGCCGTGATCTACACGCCGCTGCTACCGAACGCCGACGAGGTTGCCGCGCTGCTGCGGTCCGGCAAGAACGTCGTCACACCGGTCGGCTGGTTCTATCCCGGCGAGAAGGAGGCCGCGCCGCTTCGGGCGGCCGCGCTGGAAGGAAACGTGACGCTGCACGGCACGGGCATTGCGCCGGGCGGAATCAGCGAGAAGTTCCCGCTGCTGTTCTCGGTGATGGCGACGGGGGTGACTTTCGTTCGTGCCGAGGAGTTCTCCGATCTGCGCACCTACGACGCCCCCGATGTGGTGCGCCATGTGATGGGGTTCGGCGGTACGCCCGACAAGGCGCTGAGCGGCCCGATGCAGAAGCTGCTCGACGGCGGGTTCATCCAGGCGGTCCGAATGTGTGTGGACAAGATCGGGTTTCGGGCCGATCCGACGGTGCGCTCGTCGCAGGAGATCGCGGTCGCAACCGCGCCCATCGACTCGCCCATCGGCGTCATCGAGCCGGGACAGGTCGCAGGCCGACGCTTCCACTGGGAGGCGCTCGTCGACGGCGAACCCGTTGTCCGTGTCACGGTGAATTGGCTGATGGGTCAGGAAAACCTCGATCCCGCATGGACTTTCGGCCCCGCCGGCGAACGGTACGAGATGGAGGTCCGCGGCAACCCGGACTTCTCCGTCACCATCAAGGGATTTCAACCCGAGACGGTCGAGGAAGGCCTGAAGAGCAATTCGGGCATCGTCGCGACCGCGGCGCATCTGGTGAATTCGGTTCCGGCGGTGTGTGCGGCCGAGCCGGGCATCGTCACGTATCTCGACCTGCCGCTGATCAGCGGCAAGGCGGCGCCACGGCTGAGGTAGCGGGTGCGGGCGGGCCCGCGCGGAGTCATGGCATCGCGAGAGTAGGGAATATGATGGAATGCGCGCCGGATCCGTCATATTCCCTACTCTCGGCGCAATTTTCATCCTCCACCGCGGAGCGTCAGCTCCCTTCGCAGCAGCTCCTAGTGACTGCGTAGCGACAACCGCGTCTGGGCCCGTGCTCATGACGAGTGTGGCCGGATCGGAACATCCTCCACTGCAACAGTTTTTGTGTCCGTAGGGAACTGCCCGGCGCTCGCGGTCATTTCGCTCCCTTCACCGCGGCGCTACCATCGGACCATGTGCCTGATCGCCGCCGCACCATCAGCGATGGCGCGCTGACATGTGCCGGTTGTTCGGTCTGCACGCCGACCATCGGGTGGTGACTGCGACGTTCTGGCTGCTGGATGCGCCCGACAACCTCGTCGAACAAAGCAGGAAGAATCCGGACGGAACAGGGCTGGGGGTTTTCGAAGCCGACGGCAAGCCGGTGGTGGACAAGGAGCCGGTCGCCGCGTGGCAGGACTGCCAGTTCGCGACCGAAGCCCACGAGCTCACGGGCACGACGTTCATCGCGCACGTGCGCTATTCGTCGAGCGCGGCGCTTGAAACGCGCAATACTCATCCGTTTCTGCAGGACAACCGGATCTTCGCGCACAACGGCGTGGTCACCGGTCTGGATGTGGTCGACGCGCGGCTGCGCGAACTGGGTGTCGATGACCTGGTGCTCGGCGAGACCGACTCCGAGCGGGTCTTCGCGTTGATCACCGCGCATATCCGGAAGCGTGGCGGAGACGTGGGTGCGGGCATCGTCGACGCGGTCGGCTGGCTGGCCGAGGCGGTGCCGATCTTCGCCCTCAACGTGCTGCTGTCTACGGCGACCGACATGTGGGCGCTGCGCTATCCGGAGACCCACGAGCTGTACGTGCTCGACCGCCGCGACGTCTCCGACAGGCACCTGCGGATGGAAAGCCAACGCATCACCGCGCACTCCGACCATTTGGCCGACGGTGCTTCGGTGGTGTTCGCCAGTGAGCCGATGGACGACGACGACTGGCAGCTTCTGGCGCCGGGCGAGCTCGTCCACGTCGACGGCGACCTGGGCCTCACCCGGCACATAACCTTCCCCGACCCGCCCAAACATCAACTGCGGCATGACGATCTATCCGCCACGGCAAAGGCGTCCCAGCACACCTCGGTGGCGTAACTACGGAATCCGGTAGAAGGGGTTGGGCAGCAGGTAAGTCCTCTGCGAGAACCCTAGCGACGGCCTGGCAGACTCGCTGCCGTGACGACGAAACGAGCGCTGGTGCTTGCGGGCGGCGGGCTTGCGGGTATCGCCTGGGAAACCGGTGTGCTGCGAGGCATCGCCGACGAGTCGCCGGAAACGGCGAAGGCCCTGCTGGATTCCGACGTGCTGGTCGGCACGTCGGCCGGTTCGACGGTGGCCGCACAGCTCGGCAGCAGGCTCGGCCTCGACGCCCTCTTCGACCGGCAGACCACGTCCTCGACGACCGAGCTGAACCCGAACGTCGGCATCGAGCAGATCACCGAGTTGTTCCTCACCGCGATGATGCAGCCGAACACCACAAAGGCCGAGAAGTTGCAGAAGATCGGCGCGGTCGCGCTGTCCACCGAAACCGTCCCCGAGCCGGTGCGGCGTGAGGTGATCGCGCAGCGCTTGCCGTCACACGAATGGCCGCAGCGCGTGGTGCGGATCAGCGCCATCGACACCGCCACAGGCGAATTGGTGATGTTCGATCGGGCCTCGGGTGTCGCGCTGGTCGACGCCGTCGCCGCCAGCTGCGCGGTGCCGGGAGTCTGGCCACCCGTGACGATAGGCGAGCGCCGCTATATGGACGGCGGCGTGGGCAGCACCATCAACCTGGTGCTGGCCGACGATTGCGATGTCGTCGTCGCACTGCTTCCGCAAGGCCGCTCGGTGCCATCACCGTTCGGCGGCGGCGCGGTCGAGGAGGTCGACGCATTCCCCGGCTCGGCGTTCAGTGTCTTCGCCGACGACGAGTCTCTTGCCGCGTTCGGCGCCAACCCGCTGGACCCGGCATGCCGTGCGCCCTCGGCGCTGGCCGGCCGCGAACAGGGCAGGCGCGTCGCCGAGGACATCGCCAGTTTTCTGCAAGAGAATTAGAGGCTTGACCTCAACTGGACTTGAGGTGCCAGGCTCCGTTCATGACGAGTCCCGTGGGTTTCGCGGTCGACGATCAACGTGACCGGTTCGTGCGCGATGTGTTGCCATTGCTGGATCAGCTTTACCGGGGCGCGCGCCGGTACACGGGGAATCGCGCCGACGCCGAAGACCTCGTACAGGAGACAATCACCAAGGCGTATGCCGGGTTTCATGGGTTCGCCGACGGAACAAACGTCCGCGCATGGCTTTTCCGCATCATGACCAACACGTGGGTGACGTCCTACCGCAAGGCGCGGCGACGTCCCAACGAGGTGCTCACCGACGACATCACCGACGCGCAATGGGCCTCGGCCGCTGCGCACACATCGTTCGGGATGCAATCGGCCGAACTGCTCGTCCTCGAGTCGATGGGCGACGAGGACGTCAGGAATGCTCTGCAATCGCTGCCCGAGGGGCAGCGCATGGTTGTCTACTACTCCGACGTTGAGGGCTTGCGGTACAAGGAGATCGCCTCAATATTGGACGTGCCGGTAGGGACGGTGATGTCGCGGTTGCACCGCGGACGCCGCAACCTGCGGCAGCTGCTCGCCCATCGTGCCGAAACCCGCGTCGCCGCTTAGCTTTCCAAAGCTGGTATTTCGGGCTTCTCTCGCAGATCGAGCGTGGCGGCGGCCAGCTCCTGACCGATGTCGATGACCTCGGCGGCGCGGTGGAACTCCAGGCTGCGGCAAGCGGTGCGCGGCACTTCGATCAGCAGGTCCGGGGGATAGGCCGCAAGGGTGTGGCGGGCAAGGGCTGCCTGCGCGATGTCGATGGTGCGGTTCATCACTTCGAAGCTGCCCAGCCTCGGCACCGACACTTCCTTCGCGGCGTCGACGAGTTCGTCGTCGCTTTCGCCGGAGCGTGTCGCGCTGGTGTCGAACAGCGTCGTGGTGCTGCGCCACATCCTGGACAGCCATTCGGTCCTGGCCCGCGACCCGCTGTCGGTCGGCTCGTCGCCGCCCGCCTCGCTGCCGCTGAGGCTGACCGCGATGGTGAAGTCGGCGTTCACCGCGGCGATCGGTGCCATCGGCAGCGGATCGAGGATGCCACCGTCGGCGAGCAGGCGCCCGTCGAGGACGTGCGGCGTGATCACCCCGGGGATCGCGATCGACGCCCGGATCGCCGCGTCGACGGGCCCGCGCTGCAGCCACACCGACTTCCCGGTGATCAGGTCCGTGGTCACCGCGGTGTACGGAATGGGGAGTTCCTCGATGGTGACCTCGCCAAGAATGTCGCGGACGGCATCCAGGATCTTCTCGGCGCGCAACACCCCGGCCGCGGTGATGGCGGGGTCGAGCAGACGCAGCACGGCGCGTTGGGTCAACGACTTGGCCCAGTCGGTGAACTCGTCGAGCTTGTCGGCCGCCTGCAGGCCGCCGACGAGTGCGCCCATCGACGATCCCGCGATGCCGACGATTTCGTAACCGCGCTCGTGCAGTTCGTTGATCACCCCGATGTGCGCGTATCCGCGCGCCCCGCCGCTGCCGAGGGCAAGGGCGACTCGCTTGCCGGCCATACCGCCATTCTGCGCGGCAGAAGCTAGGGAATGACCGGGACGAGCAGATGCGCGTCCCGATCGCCGCCCCAATGCAGGGTGCATTCGGTGCGTGGGGCCCGCTCATAGGCCGCCGGAAACTGCCCGGTGAGCGGGTTCCGCGGCCACAGCCAGCGCCCCGCGACGACGAGCCGGAGTTGTTCGCCGGCCCTGAACAGCGTCGCTGACGGTCCGAGCGGCACGTCGACCTGCACCACGTGGCCCGGGCCGAGCGGTTGGCGTTGGGTGAACGTCGGCACCGGTTCGAACGGCCGGGAGCGGTCTTCGTCGAGTGCGCGCATCGAGGCACGCAGCCAGCCCGTCGTGACGCGGTCGCGGCCGAAGCCGTAGGAGCCCTCGAAGGGTACATATGCCGATCCGCGCCACTTCTCGACGCCGACGAACAGATCGACGTCGTCCCCGCCACTTACCTCGACGAACAGCCGCAGCGCCATCGGCCCGGAGATCTCGGTGTCCGCAGGCAAGGTCCAACCGAAACGCGCTGCGCGAGAACGGGTATCGAAGCTGATGGATCCGCGCTGGGTCGCAGGTTCGGTGGACAGGCCGCCACCGGTCAGGTGTAGCGCCGTCCATCGGGTCGATTCCAGCGGCCAGCTGGATTCGTCACGGACCTCGGCAACGCGATCTCGGCTCTCCCGCACCTCCAGGCGCACCCGCGGCAGGGGTGCCTGCGCGTCGGAACGCAGATGTCGACTCAGGAAGGCTAATTGGGTTTGTAGGGCCGTTTCGGAGTAGAAGGTCGCCCACTTGCCGCCGCGGTGGGTGTACAGGTGTTTGTTAGTTGAACCGATCTGCTCGAAGCCCCGGATCGAGCCCCGGCTGTGCAAGTTGTTGTCCGAGAAGCTGCCGCAGATCAAGGCGGGGACCTCAACCTTCGTGAGCTCGGGCACCACCGACCGCCACCACTCGTCGCGCAGCGGGCGATTCGTATTCTCTTCTCCGATTTGGTATTTCATGCGTACGGTCTTCAAGCCGCGGTTCCACAGCTTGACGAAGCCGATCTCCTGAATGCCGCCGGGC
>NZ_DASSCY010000264.1:0-19251 GCF_035697385.1 Mycobacterium sp.
AGCGGCTCGGGAAGGTAGTCAACGCCGACGGTGTACACCAAAAACTGCCTGAGGTCTGGTTCCGCACGGGCCTCGCGCAAGTCGTCGATCTCCTGGGCCAAGGCCCTCAGAGGATCTGCGACGGAGTCTTCGTTGACATAATCGTCGACGATTCCGTCCCAATCGTCGGCTTCCAGATCCCAGTCTTGATGGAAGTTTGTGGCTAGGAATTGGTACAAGTCGGTAGAGATCGAGCCATCGTTCATGGTGTGGGGACTCGCCATTTCCGTCGCCTCTGAGCGTGGGGAAAAACGCATGACCTACAACGACTTACGCATTTCTGAGATCCTTCTGGCATCCACGTTAGGGCACGTACATACGTAATACTTTGCGCAACGGTTCAGCTCAGACCCATCCGCTCAGTTCCGGTCTGTAGTCGTCCCCGCTGTGGAAGAAGATCTCGGCGCCACAGCCTGGGCAATGGATCCAGTACTCGTATCTTCTGTCGCTGACATCCTCCGCGACCCATGAACGCTTCTCGATCAGAACATTGGCATCGCCGTTCTGCGGGCAGCGGATGACATCCCATGACCCGGCAGCGACCAACTTGGTCACCTCGGCCCATCGTTTCGCCAATGCAACGATTTCGGACATTCTTATCAGCCTCGTGGACGAAGAACAACCGGCTGTCGCGCGGCAGCCGCGATACGCAGGCCGTCAGTGCTCACCTTCAGTTCGTTCGCCATGTCAATCCCCCAACCGGCTAACACGCTGGTCACGAGGGTACCTGACGATTTGCCGTCGGATCGACGCACTTTTTCAGGCGGACGAGACGCAGAAGCCCTCGGCACACAGGCGCGAAGCCGCAAACCTAGGCTGTGCTGATGACCGACCGCCTGTATTTCCGGCAGCTGTTGTCCGGCCGCGACTTCGCCGCCGACGACGTGATCGCCCAGCAGATGCGCAACTTCGCGTACCTCATCGGCGACCGCGACACCGGCGACTGCGTGGTCGTCGACCCGGCCTACGCCGCGCAGGATCTGGTGGACGCGCTCGAGGCCGACGGCATGCACCTGTCGGGTGTGCTGGTCACCCACCACCACCCCGACCATGTCGGCGGGTCGATGATGGGCTTCGAGCTGAAGGGCCTTGCCGAGCTACTCGAGCGCGTCAGCGTGCCCGTTCACGTCAATGCCCTTGAGGCGGACTGGGTTTCGCGCGTCACCGGCATCGCACGCAGCGAACTGACCGCGCACGAGCATGGCGACAAGGTCAGCGTCGGCGACGTCGAGATCGAGCTGTTGCACACTCCCGGCCACACGCCGGGCAGCCAGTGCTTCCTGCTCGACGGGCGACTGGTCGCCGGCGACACCCTGTTCCTCGAGGGTTGCGGCCGCACCGATTTTCCCGGCGGGGACGTCGACGAGATGTTTCGCAGCCTTCAGGCGCTCGCACAGTTGCCCGGCGATCCCACGGTGTTTCCTGGGCACTGGTATTCGGCTGAGCCGAGCGCCTCGCTCTCGGATGTCCGCCAAACGAACTACGTGTACCGGGCAAGCAACCTGGACCAGTGGCGCATGCTGATGGGCGGCTGAGCAGGCCTCCCCTGGCCTTGTGGTGCCCATGTAGCGGATTTCGCCTGCGCACGCGGGGTGGAACTGCCGATTCCGTAGGTGCTCGGGCGATTGGCGCGCGAATCAGTCGACATCGCGGAATCGAGTAGTGCAATACGCAGGACGCGGCGCCGTTTGCCCGGCAAACTATCTAGCAATTCGTCAATAACTGACCGTCGGGGGTCGTCGTGAAGAACATCGTCCTGTGCTTTGACCGCGCACGTGATCATCCAGGGCTGCGGAGCGCCACCAACGCCGAATCACTGCTGCGTCTGCTCGACGACGGCGACGAGCAGCACATCTGGTATCACGCGGGCGAGCCAGTAACAGGTCGCCTCGCCGGGCTGCGGTGGCGAAAAGCGGCCCGCGACGACGCGCGCGCGGCGATCGCCGAGGCGTACCAGTTCCTGGTCCATTGGTGGGAGCCCGGTGATCGGATCTTCATGTTCGGCGTCGGGCGCGGGGCGTCTTGCGCCCAGGCGTTGACGCGGCTACTCGGCACGGTCGGCGTGCTTCCCCACCTGATGGACTACGTGCTCGCCGCGTACGCACTGCCCCGCACCCACCGCACACCGCAGGATTGGCGGCGGGTGAAGGCATTGGCGAGGCGGCTGTCAGGACGCCACGAAATCGGCGTTCCCGTACAGTTTTTGGGCTTGTGGGACACGGTAACCGTCCCCGGCTGCCAGTCGACATCGCAATCGCTGACCAATGTCGTATCCGGTCGCCACGCGGTCGCGGTCGACGGCGCGCACGGCCCGTTCGACGAGCGGCTGATCGCGTACGAACCCGTCGAGGAAGTCTTGTTCCGCGGAGCGCATTGCGACGTCGCCGGTGGCCCCGGCGCCTGCTGGCCGCTGACCGAGATCGCGCTCGATTGGATGCTCGACGGCGCCGTCAAGGCCGGTGTGTCGGTGCCGGCCGGAAGCAGCCACAGCGCGCCTGCGCCCAGCGAGTTCGACGCGCTCGCGGAGAGCGCCCGCACGATATCGATTCGCAAGCCGCCGGTCAGCGCCCGCGTGCACGCCAGTGTGGACATCTATCTGCGGGAGCATCCTGAGTACTGGCGGCGCCTGCCCGCCCACGTCGTGTGGGCCGACACGGAATGGGCCGCGCGAGGCGAGCGACTGGTGCATGCCCAGCCGGTGGCCGCGCCGCTCGAACCCGCGATGCTCGCGTCATAGGCAGGTAGCGCCACCGACCGATGGCGTCACGCGCGTCCAGAACTGCGTAGCGCACTACCCGAGACGGCGTCGCCGCTGGCCAGAAGACTCGGTCCATGACCGCTATCACCCCGGGATTTCAGGACGCCGTCGAGTCCGTCGATCCCGACTACAGCACGCGCGGCGGCTATGACGCCACGTTTCTGAGCCTCACGCTGCCGCTACCGGTTCTGGCCGTCGACGCAGGTCTGGCGACTGCGCCGCTGCCGTACCACCACTTCAGCGTCGTCATGCATCGCATGCGGAAGCTGGCGTTGTTCACAGCGGTGAACATCGACGGCGGCAAGGCTGATCAGCCGCGCCGCGACAGAGACAAGTGGATCCTCGATCCGCGCATACCAGTCGGTGAGCAGACGGGCGAAGACGTCTACCGCGACAACGATCTCGATCGAGGGCATCTGGTGCGCCGGTTGGACCCCGCGTGGGGGCCGAAATCGGTCGCCGCGGTCGACGACACGTTCCACTTCACCAACTGCGCACCGCAGCATCATGATTTCAACGCCGGGCAGACATTGTGGCTCGGGCTCGAGGATTACGTGCTGCGCAACGCGGTGACGGCCGACCTCAGGGTCAGCGTGCTATCGGGTCCGGTGCTCGACGACGGCGATCCGCAGTACCGCGGCGTGGCGCTGCCGCTGCAGTTCTGGAAGATTGTGGCGATGATGCGCGTGGACGGAAAGCCCTCTGTCACTGCGTATCTGCTCAGCCAGGAGTCGCTGCTCGACGAGTTCCGCACCGAGCTGGAGTCCGGCATACTGCCCGAGTCGTTCTCTTACGGCGCGTACCGCACATTCCAGGTTCCGGTGCGCCGGATCGTCAGCCTCACCGGGCTGGACCTGGCGCACTACATCGCCGCCGACCCGCTGGAGCAACTCGAAACCACCGGGCTGCCACGCGAACTCGCTGCGCTCGACAACATCGTGCTGTGAGAACCTCCCCTGTGCTCGACCTGACGGGAGTAAGGTCCGAAATCATGGCCCGGAACTGGCCCGTGGTCCGGCGCGAAAACGAATTCACGGCGATTCACGACGCGCTGGTGGACCAATCGGGCGTGTGCGGGATCGTGCTGATCGGCGACGCCGGCGTGGGGAAGACGACGCTCGCCCGGCTCGTCACGCAGTCATTGCCGCTGCGGGTGCAATGGGTGGCAGGCACCGAGTCGGCGCGCAGCATCCCACTCGGTGTCTTCGCACACATGGTGGGGACGGCGACCTCACGGGATCCCGTGGCGTTCCTGTCGGCGGCGCGGGAAAGCATTCTCGCCGACGGGCATTCGGCGGTGATCGGCGTCGACGACGCGCACCTGCTCGATCAGCTCTCGGCGACACTGTTGCATCAGCTCGCGATGGAGGGTTCCGTGCGAATCGTCGCCACGGTGCGCTCCGGTGAGACGGTGCCCGACGCGATCACCACGTTATGGAAGGACGGTTACCTGCGGCGGCTGAACCTCACGCCGTTCACCCGCGATCAGTGCGTCTCGCTGATCGAAGAGGCACTCGGGGGGCGCGTTGAGGGCCTTTCGGCCGACCTGATGTGGGAGGCGTCCGGCGGGAACGCATTGTTCGTGCGGCATCTGGTCGAGGGCGCGTTGGAGGCCGCCACGTTGAGTCAGGTTCGCGGTGTCTGGCAGCTGCGGGGCCGCGCCGCTGTCACATCCGAGCTGGCGTCGCTGCTGGACTCACGCGTCGAGCAACTACCCGATGACGTGTTGCACACGTTGCGGCTGCTGACGTTCTGCGAGCCGCTCAACCTTGACGCGTTGTGCGAGATCGTCGGCTCCGACGCTGTCGAGGATGCGGAGGCCCGCGCCCTGATCCGCGTCGTCGAGAACGCTTCCGGTGTCGACGTGCGTTTCAACCATCCGTTGTTCGGTGAGGTGATCCGGCGGCGGCTGGGCATGGCTGCCGCGAGGCGGCTGCGCGGCGAGGTGGTGCGCGCACTGCAGGGCCAGCCGTCGCGCGGCCCGATGGACCGAATCAGGTTGGCGGAGTTGACACTCGATAGCGACCAGCAGCCCGAGCTCGAACTGTTGGTGACCGCCGCGCGAGACGCGATCGCGCTGACGAACGTCACGCTGGGTGAGCGACTGGCCCGCGCCGCCGTGAACCGCGGTGGCGGGCTGGTGTCCAGCGAGCTGCTGGCGCGTTCGCTGCTGTGGCAGGGCCGGGCCGCGGAGGTCGAGGAGACGCTGAACGCGTTCAACCCGGACGGTATGGACGGACTCGACCTGGTGCGGTGGGGTCTGGCGCGAATCGCGAACCTGCACTGGTCGATGGGCGACGCCGAGAGCGCCGACGATGTGCTGAAGCTGTTGCGCGAGAAGGTAACTGATGACGGGTTGCGACTCCTCGTTGACGGCGTGGCGTCGGCGTCGCGGGCGTTCGAGAACCAGCTGGCCGAGGCCGTCGAACTGTCCGAGCGGGTGCTTGCCGCACCGGATGCGCACCCGGTCGCGGTGGAATGGGCCGCCATCGGCGGCGCACTCGCGCTGGCGTTGATGGGCCGCAGCGAGAAGGTCGCCGCGGTGGCCGCACGGGGCCATGAGGTGGAGAGCCGGGTCGACGGCTTCCTGCGCTACCTTGCGGCGTTCGGCGAGGTGCGCGCGCTGACGCTGGCCGGCGAATTCGAAGCCGCCGCAGCGCATTCCGCAGGCATCATCCGCATCACGTCGGCAGGCCAATACCTGGCCTGGGGAATGGCCAACGTGCTGGTGGGAACCATCGGCGTGGCCCGCGGCATGTTCGCTGACACGGTGCCGCGGATGGAGCAGACCGTCGCGGCGCTGACGGCAGAATCGGCGGCGTCGTGGAGTTTCCCAGCGCGACTCTTGCTGGCGCAGTCGTACTGTGTGCTTGGCCGCGTGGAGCCGGGAGCCACGATGGTGGCGGAGGTGAAGACGCGCTTCGGCAAGCACGTCGCGGTGTTCGGTCCGCAGCTGAAGATCGCCGAGTCGTGGCTGGCTGCGGCACAGGGAAATGTCAGTGCCGCAATCGAACTCGCGACGGAGGCGGCGCGGTTGGCCTCGGAATCGGGTCAGCAGGCCATCGAGATGCTGGCGCTGCACGACGCGGTGCGCTTCGGTGACCAGAATTGTCTTGACCGTCTTGTGGAGGTGGCGACCGCAACAGGCGGTCGGCTGGCGACGGTTATGGCGGCGCATGCGGAAGCGGTGCGTGATCGCGACGGCGCGGCGATCGCCGCGGCGGCGCAGCAGTTCGAGGAGATCGGCGCGCTGCTTTCGGCGACCGACGCCGCAGCACAGGCCGCAGTCGCGTTCGAACGCGTCGACGACCGGCGCCACAGCGTTGAGTCGGCAGGAACCGCGAACCGGCTGGCCGCCGAGTGCGGCGGAATCCGCACGCCCGCTCTGGATTTGGCCGCGCACCCGCTGCCGCTGACCGTCCGCGAACGCGAGATCGCCAACCTGGTCGCGGCCGGGCTGAGCAACCGCGACATCGCCGACCGGTTGACGGTGTCGGTGCGCACGGTGGAAGGCCACCTGTACCGGGCGTGCATCAAGCTCGACATCTCCGACCGCGAGGAACTGGCCGCGCTGATCCGCGCCGGTGGGCAAGGCTGAGGCTTCTCCCGCGAGCAGCAGCCAGGGGAGCTTCGCTCCGCGGTCCAGGAAGAGAATCGCGCCGAAAGTAGGAAAGATGACGGGGCGTCCGCCCAGGGCATATGGCCCATTTCCGCGAGCAGACGCGAAACTGCCTGATTCCGCCCCGAAACGGGCAGTTTCGCGCGGGCTTGCTACTGGACGTCCGAATCTGGCGGGGCGATCTCGAAGCCCTGGTCGGCTTCGACGGCCTCCACTCCCTGCACCCCGTCCAAGGAGTCCCGGTCGGCGGGAGCGACAGTGCCGGAGACGATTCCGATCTCCCGGTGTACATCCGTCACTGTCATTCCCGCCGCCCGTAGTGACTCCACGGTCGCGTCGATGTCGCGACCGTCGGTCGTCACCGTGACACTCTGCTCACTCATTGCGGGGCCTGCGCAAGACCCGCGCCGACGTCCACGCTGGGAACGTCGAGCGGCGTGGCGTTCTGCACCAACAGCGCCCACAGCTCGCGGCCCGTCATGCCGGTGGCTTCGAGCCACATTGCCGCGATACCCGATACGTGCGGCGTCGCCATGCTGGTTCCGCTGATCGAGTGGTAGCGCTGCTCCATCGGCCACGACGAGAACACCTTCACACCGGGCGCGGCCAAGTCGATGCGGCCGCCGTCGCCGGTACGTGAACTCGAGCGAGCCGAGAAACGCGCAGGCTTGTTGGCCGGGTCCAGTGCGGCGATGGCCATGATCGACGGACTGTTGGCCGGTACTCCGACGAAGCCAGGGTCGCCGGGGCGCTGCGCGTTGTTACCGGCGGCCGCGACAATCAAGGTGCCGCGGTCCAGCGCCCGTTGGCCGACGGTTTCGTACGCCCGCGACAGCTGGTCGAGATCGGCGCCAAGCGACATCGAAATGATCTTACAGTCGTTGGCCAGCGCCCAGTTGATGCCGGCCAGAATACCGGTGTCGGAGCCAGAACCGCTGTCGCTCAACACCTTTCCTGCGAAGATCTCTGCCTCGGTCGCGACGCCGTATCGCCTGTTGGCACTCGCCGACCCGCACGACGTCCCGATGCAGTGCGTGCCGTGACCGTGCGCATCGCGCACCGTCTCACCGAGAATGAACGACTGCGTCGTCACCGAGCGGCCCGCGAAGTCCGGGTGGTCGACATCGAAGCCGGTGTCCAGCACTGCGAGCCGGACCCCTCGACCGGTTCGCGATGACGTGGACACCCGGGTTGCCTGCAGGCCCCAGGTGAACTGATCGTTGTCGGCAGGGGCCGCGGCCACCGCGGTCGAGCTCCCGCCGTTGTCGCCGTTCAGCCTGCCGTACAGATCCGACACCCCGTCGTGGTAACCACGCGCGTAGTCGGTGACCGTCAGGGCATGGTGAATCAGCTCCGGCTCCACCGACAGCACGACGTCGCCCTCGGCGGCAGCGGCCACCAGCGCCGAACGCTGGTCGGGATCTGACGAGACGACGGCCACACCCAGTTCGTCGAAAACGGTGGCCTCGGCCTCATCGGAGTCGCTCATCGACAACGCCTGGGATTCAAAGTCCTTGGTATGCGCGACGTTCGAGAGGCCGGCGATGGACGCCAGCGCGCGGGCCGGATTCGACCGGCCCGACTTTGGTGCCAGCACGACTACCTGGCGGCCTGTGTACAGAGCCCTACCGGGGATTGATGTGGTCATTCTTGTTTCTCCTACTTAGCCGATCGCTTGTATTCCGATCATTCGACGTACCTTCTGCGCGATCACGAGTGATGAGGTACTCGATTTCCGTGAGGCCGCCGAGGAGGCGATGGAGTAGTCGCGTGCTCAGCTAATGAGCCGCCATACGGCGCCTCGTCGCATCCTGCACTTACCAGAAGAGAGATCCACCATGGCAATTCGCACACCCATGCACGTAGTCGTCGCTTGACGTCAACCGTCGTTGAGGTTCTAGCGTCGGACTCATGTCCCCACGACCAGCTTTATCCGATCCGCAATGGATGCCAGCCGCGCGCAAGGCCGTCGACGAGTTCGTTGCCGAACTTCAGGCCGGCATCGACACGGCGGACGCCAAGACCTACAACGCCCATTTCGGCGACGACGTCGCGTGGGGCAGCCCGTATGGCGCGACGCTGACCGGCTACGACGTCTTGCATCCCATCCATCGCCAGATGTTCAGCGCGGGGGTGACCGCAACGGGAGCGTCGTCACGGTACGAGACCGTGCATGTCATGGCGCCCACGCCCGACGTCGCGATCGCCCAGGTGCGCCGCGTCGCGCTGGACGGCGACGGCCAGCCGGTTCCCATCGACGACGCGTCGGCCTTCTCCGAGATGGCGCTGTACGTTCTCGTCCGCCGCGACAGGACGTGGTGGCTGGCGGCCGGACAGAACACGCCGCTACGGCCGAAGCCCTAGTCTGCAGCGACTCCTGCCGTCTGTACCCGGCAATGTAGCCGCATTCTCGTCAGGCACTTCAGTCTCTACTTACCCATCAGGCAGCGCAGCCCCAGCAAATGCAAGCCGCCACCAGCGAGCGAATGCTGTCGCGACGGCCAGACCGTGGTATACAGCGGTGCGTGGATTGGTTCGAGGACCTCGCGCGCGTATCTCCAGGCGCATGGACCGCGTTGGCGGCCTGGCTGGCCGTCGCGGTCGGCATTGCGGCACTGCTGTACGCCTGGCGTCAGTATCAACGGGCCAAGCAGCAGACCGAAGAGCTAATGCAGCCCAATGTCGCCATGTTCATGGAGCCCAGCGCGACCGACTGGCATCTGATCGAACTCGTCGTGAAGAACTTCGGCCGCACCCCGGCGTACGGGATCCGGTTCGAGTTCGCCAATCCCCCGACCGTCGGCAAGTACGAGATTGCGTACGAGGACCGCTACGTCGACATCGCACCGCTGAACCTCCCGGCGGAGATCCCGTACCTGGCGCCGACGCAGGAGTGGCGCATCGTTTGGGATTCGGCCCTTGACCGCAGGGAGTTGGGCGAAGCGATCGCCTCACGTTTCGACGGCGCGGTGACTTACTACGACCAGCCCAAGAACGGCAAGGGAGCAAAACAAGGCAGCAGGCACCAGTTCCGGTCCACGGCGGTGCTGGACTGGGCGACCCTGCACCCGGTGGAGCGACTGGAGCTGCTGACGACCCACGACCTGGCCCGCCAGGAGAAGCAGAAGCTGGAACTACTGCGCAGCCTGTTGACCTACTTCCACTACGCGGCAAGCGAGAGCCGCGAGGAGGTACTGCGCAGCGAGATCAACCGCGTGAGGTCGGCCGCCGACGAGCTGCGGGACCGCTATCGCGCGCAATACAACGCGCCGGCCAACGTGGCGAACAACAACAGCGCCTTCGACGAAGCCCACACGCAGATCATCAACGGCAGGCACCGGCGCGACCTCGTTTGAGCGATTTGTGTGCGAAATCGAGCGCTCAGCGCGACAAACACACGCCAATGACCGCTTTCGGAACGTTGTTACGTAACATCGCTACTTATGACCACGGTGAACTACGAGCTCAAGGATTCCGTCGCGACGATCACCCTCGACGACGGCAAGGTCAACGTGCTGGGCCCTGCGATGCAGGCCGCGATCAACGAGGCACTGGACCGCGCGGAGAAGGACGAGGCCAAGGCCGTCGTGCTCGCGGGCAATCAGCGGGTTTTCAGCGGCGGATTCGATCTCGCGGTCTTCCAGTCTGGAGATGCGAGCGCCGCGCTGGCGATGCTGGCCGGCGGGTTCGAGCTGTCGGTGCGGTGCTTGACGTTCCCCAAGCCGGTGATCATGGCGGCGACGGGTCCGGCCATCGCGATGGGCTCGTTTCTGCTACTGAGCGGCGATCATCGGGTGGGCGCGCCGAACTCGCGGTGCCAGGCCATCGAGGTGGCGATCGGGATGACGATTCCGATCTCGGCGATCGAGATCATGCGTGCGCGCCTGACGCCTGCGGCGTTCCAGCGGGGAACATCGATGGCGGCGACGTTCGTCGGCGACGAGACCATCGCGGGCGGCTGGCTCGACGAGATCGTGGAGGCCGATCAAGTGCTGACGCGTGCACAGCAGATCGCGGTCGAGGCGGCGTCGACGCTGCACGCCGGTGCCCACCTGGCCACCAAACTCAAGGCGCGGGATTCCGCGCTGAAGGCAATCCGGGCCGGAATCGACGGGCTGCCAACTGAATTCAGCCTCGGCTAGGTTCGGGCAATGCCGAGGGCGAAGCAACGCACGCCCGAGCTGAAGGATCACCTGCTCGAGGTCGCGATTGCGACGCTGTCCGAGGAAGGCATCGCACGGTTCACGACGCGTCGGGTCGCCGAACGTGCGGGTACGTCCGTGCCTGCGGTCTACGAGCTGTTCGACGACAAGGCCGGCCTGGTGCGGGCGATGTTCTTCGAGGGTTTTCGGCTCTTGGGCGGCGAGCTGGCCAAGGTGCCGGAAACCGATGACCCCCTCACCGATTTAGAGCGGCTGGTACCGGTGTTCCGGTTGTTCTGCCGGGCGTATCCGCGGCTGGCGCAGGTGATGTTCTCCCGCCCGTTCGCGGATTTCGAGCCGGGTCCCGATGAACTGGCGGCAGGGGCGTCGGTGCGAGAGGTGTTCGTCGGCCGGATCCAGCGGTGCATCGACGCGAAGCTGCTGTCCGGGGATCCGAACGACATTGCGCACGTATTACTTGCTCTGGCACAGGGTTTGGCGGTGCAAGAAGCAGGACGATGGCTAGGAATGTCGGCGCCGTCAATTGAACGGCGGTGGAGGCTGGGCGTGCGCTCGCTCCTTGCTGGTCTGCGCTGAGGTAGGCCGAACCGTCCCCGAAACGTGACCACGTATTGCGCCGTGTGCTTGGACCGTGCGCGACCCGCGCGGTACGGTCGTAGCCGGTTGACCCAGCAGCCCTCGGAATCGTCACGGCGGCGATCTGACCTCCCCGCCGAACGGGCCTGAAAACCCGACGTAAACCGACTGATCACGGTTGTGTTTTCGGGCTGAGGGGGATCCCGATGTCGGCAACTTCCGCCGACCGTGCAGCGGCCAACGACGTCATCGGCGTGCTGCACGGCTTGACGACTGACCGGTCTGTACAGTCATGGCGTCTGAAACGCACGACACCCTGCTCTGATCGGAGCGGTGGACCATCTGACGCGCAAGCAATCTCGCGCGGTACGGCCAACATACGCAACGCAATAGCGCTAGAGCCAAAGGGATTGTCGTGAGCCAATTTACCGAGACGATGTATGCCAACGCCCGGTGTAGCCGCAAAGGCATGGTCACCGGTGAGCCCGACGCCCCCGTCAGGCATACCTGGGGCGAGGTTCACGAGCGGGCTCGTCGAGTCGCCGGTGGCCTCGCCGCGTCCGGCGTCGGACATGGCGACGCGGTCGCGGTGCTGGCCGGCGCCCCCGTCGAGATCGCGCCTACCGCGCAAGGAATCTGGATGCGCGGCGCCAGCCTGACCATGCTGCACCAGCCCACACCGCGCACCGATCTGCAGCGCTGGGCCGAGGAAACCACCGCCGTCATCAACATGATCGATGCCACCGCGATCGTCGTCTCTGATCCGTTCATGCCGGCCGCACCGCTGCTCTCCGAGATGGGGATGCGGGTACTGACCGCCGCAGACCTACTCGACGGCCGACCGATCGACCCCGTCGACACCGACGAGGACGACGTGGCGCTCATGCAGTTGACGTCCGGGTCCACCGGTTCACCGAAAGCCGTTCAGATCTCGCACCGCAACTTCGTCGCGAATGCCGAGGCGATGGTCGTCGGCTGCAACTTCGACGTCGACACCGACGTGATCGTGAGCTGGCTGCCGTGCTTCCACGACATGGGGATGACGGGCTATCTGACGGTGCCGATGTACTACGGCGGCGAGCTCGTCAAGATCACGCCCATGGATTTCCTGCGCGATATTCTGTTGTGGGCCAAGCTGATTGACAAATACAACGGCACCATGACGGCGGCCCCGAACTTCGCCTACAACCTGTTCGCCAAGCGGTTACGCCGCCAGGCCACGCCCGGTCAGTTCGACCTGTCGTCGCTGCGGTGGGCGCTATCCGGCGCCGAGCAAGTCGATCCTCTTGACGTCGAGGATCTGTGCCACGCCGGGGCGCCGTTCGGGTTGCGGCCCGAGGCGATCATCCCTGCCTACGGCATGGCCGAGACGACGGTCGCGGTGTCCTTCTCCGAGTGCGGCGGCGGCATGGTCGTCGACGAGGTGGATGCCGACCTGCTGGCGGTCCTGCATCGCGCCGTCCCGGCGACCAAGGGACACACCCGGCGGCTCGTGTCGCTCGGCCAGCCGCTGAACGGCCTTGAAGTGCGCGTCATCGACGAGGACGGCAGCGTGTTGTCGCCGCGGGGTGTCGGCGTCATCGAGGTGCGCGGTGAACCCGTGACCAGGGGCTACACCACGGCGGCCGGCTTCATCCCGGCGCAGGACGAGCGGGGTTGGTACGACACCGGTGACCTGGGTTATCTCACCGAGACGGGCGAGGTGGTGGTGTGCGGCCGGCTCAAGGACGTGATCATCATGGCCGGTCGCAACATCTACCCGACCGATATCGAACGTGCCGCCTCCCGCGTCACGGGGGTACGGCCCGGGTGTGCGGTGGCGGTGCGGCTCGACGCCGGGCATTCGCGGGAGACGTTCGCCGTAGCGGTCGAATCCAAGGAATACGAGGATCGCGCCGAGGTGCGCCGCATCCAGCATCAGGTGGCACACGAGGTGTTCGCCGAGGTCGATGTCCGGCCCCACAACGTGGTCGTGCTGCAGCCGGGCATGATTCCCAAGACTCCCTCGGGCAAGTTGCGGCGTGCCCATGCGCTCGCCCTGGTGAATTGACAGTCGAGAGCGGCATTTTCCCGCTCGGTGGCGAGTAGATTTAGCGCTCACCATGGCCGAGTACGACGCACAGCCCGGTCGCCCTGCGCCACCGCAACCGGAGCTGTCCTACGCCCAGCTGGAGGCCGATGAGGTCGACCTGATTGCCGGGCTCAGCGGGGTGGCCAGGATCGTGGCCGGTGGGCGCGGCGTCGTCGACCTACTCGGTGACGTGGCGGAGTTCGCGGTTCAAGCGATTCCCGGTGTCGACGGTGCCGGGGTCACCGCGATCGAACTGACCGGAAGCACACCGCGCGTCCAGGGCTGGGCCGTGACAGCCGATTTCGTCCGCGAGATCGACATGGTCCAGTACGAGGAGCTCAAGGAGGGGCCGTGCATCACGTGCACCGAGTCGTTGCGGCCGACGGTCAGTGGGTCGCTCGGCAGTGACGGTCGGTGGCCGCACTTCGGTGGACGTGTCGCGCGGCTGGGTGTTCACTCCGCGCTTTCCCTGCCGCTGATCGTTGACGATCAGGTCGTCGGAGCGATCAATGCGTACGCCCGCGCCCGAGACGCGTTCGGCGAGCACGCAGTGCAGTTGGGTTCACAATTCGCCGGGTCCGCAGCGGTGTCGGTCTACAACGCGCAGCTGCTGACAAAGGCCCAGGAGCGGACGAACCAGCTGCAGCGTGCGTTGGGTAGCCGGGCGGTGATCGATCAGGCGATCGGCATCATCCGCAGCCGGTCCGGCGCCACTGCCGAGCAGGCCTTCGACCGGCTCATTCGCATCAGCCAGGCCGAGAACATCAAGCTGTACGCGGTGGCCGAGCGGCTGGTGGAGGAGGCTGCGCGGCGCGCGCGTGCGCGTCATCAGTCCTGAGGCGGCTGCGCGGCCGCGAATTCGGACATCGAGGCCAGCAGCGCCGGGCGGGAATGGCGATCGGTCATGAGCCGGCGGGCCACCTCGGTGAGGTGCTCGCCGCGGGTGCGCGCGTAGGTCCTCAATAGCTGGAATGCATGTTCGACGGACACGTCGAGGCTCTCACGTAGAAAGCCCTTGGCCTGCTCGACCAGGACGCGGCGGGTGAGCGCAGAGCGCAGTTGCGGCATGACCGTCGACGGGGTGGGGGCCTGTTCCTGAAGGATCGCGACGGACGCGACGTGGGCCAGGGTTCGGCAGACGAGAAGGTCGGCGTCGTTGAGTTCGCCGGGGCGGGTGCCGAACAGGCCGAGTGCGCCGAGGACGATGCCTGCGGCGCGCAGCGGGACGGCGTGCACGGAGGCGAAGCCGGCGTCGATGGCGGCGGGGACGAACCGAGGCCAGCGCTCGGCTGCGGTTGCCAGATCGGCGACGGAGACCGGCTGGCCGGTGGCGTAGCAGTCCACGCAGGGCCCTTGGTCTGCCTGCAATTGGAAGAGCTCCAAGTCATGGACTTGTTCGGAGGTTGCGGCCAGCAGGCGCAACTGCTGAAACGGGTCGGCAAGCAGAATCCCCGCGGACTCGATGTCGAGCAGTTGGGCGCATCGTTCGGTGAGCTCGGTGAGCAGGTCGACCACGTCGAAGTCGACAAGCAGGCTATCGACGAGAGACACAACTGCTTCCAGTACACGGGTTTCACGAGGGGCGTCGGTCATGTCCCACTCCGTTCTGGTGGTTCGGTATGGGCGGGCATCAGTTGGCCTCCAGCCTCAGCCGCCGGTCGAGGATGTCGCGGGCGACGTCGGTGGAACTTCGACCGGTGGCATAGGCGTGGGCGCGCAGTCGCACGAGGGCCTCGGCCGGTTCGACGCCGAGTTGCGCGACGAGCATGCCGGTGGCCTGACTGACCTCGGCGCGCGACAGCGAATGAAGTTCGGCCCACGCGTTGCTCCCAGGATCGTTGACTGCGGCCCGGAGGTCGGCGTTCAACAGGTCGAGCAGCGGGATCCCGGCGAGTTCGGCGGCGACGGTGGCGCCGGCGAGAACCTCGGCCGCGAGGTGCCCGGGTTCGGCGCGGAACAAGTCGAGGGCGCCGACGTGTTCGCCCGCCACAAGCAGGGGCATCGCGAAGACGCCGCGGATCTCATGGGAGAGCATGGCGGGACCGTAGACGGGCCAGCGAGCCTCTTTGGGATCGGAGAGGTCGGCCACGAGGATGGGCCTGCGATGCGTGACGGAGTCGAGACAGGGCCCTTCACCGAGGGTGAACTGGAGTTCGTCGTATACGCGCGCGAGTCCACCACTGGATCCGAGCGTTCCGTTGTTGGCGCCGTCGAAGACCAGCGAAATGGCTGCGGCGTCAACGTCGAAGAGCAGCACACATGCCTCGCACAGTCGATCGGCGGCCTCTACCCCCCGCCGGCCGTCGACCGCGGCAAGCAGCAACTCCTGGATCGCCACATCTAGCCGAACAGGAGCCGGGCAGCTGTGGCAGCGCCCCTGGGTGGGGAGGTCATGCCTCCACCATTCACTACTTGAGCCGGTATTACGACCTCGGGCGCGACATGGTCGCTGAGATGATGGTCGGGTGACCGACGTCCGTGGCCGCGTGTGGCGAGGCGGCAAGCCGCAGGATGATTTCGACTTCTCCGCGATCTCGGACTACCTGGTCGACGACGAGACCCTTGTCTGGTGCGACATCTACGACCCTGATCACGCCACTCTCAAAGACCTTGCACAGGAACTGGGGCTGAACACGTGGGCGGTGGAGGACGCCGTCGCCGAGGCCGAACGCACCAAGGCCGCCGTCTACCGCACGCACACCTTCTTCACGGTGTACGCGGTCTCCACCACGGAGGACTCCGAGTCACTGCTATCGACGCACCGCATTTCCGGGTTCGTGTTGCCGCGCGGGCTGATCACGGTGCGGTTGTCGCCACACTTCGACATCGACGTGGTGTCGCAACGCTTCGACGAGTTGGGCGGCCAGGAGTATGGAGTCGGCGCGTTGGTGCACGGTCTGCTCGACGTGGTGGTCGACGGTCATTTCGATGCGGTGCAGACGCTCGACGACGGCATCGAGGGTGTTGAGGACGACCTATTCGCCGACAACAGCCCGCGAAGTGGACTGCAGCGGAGGACTTTTCGCTTGCGCAAGGATCTGGTCGAGTTGCGCCGGGTGGTGTTGCCGATGCGTGAGGTCGTCAACTCGATTCAGCACCGCAGGCTCGACGCCAAAACCGCACCGGAACTCGATCCGCTCTATGCCGATTTGTACGATCACGTGCTGCGGGTCTCGGAGTGGACGGAATCGTTGCGAGACATGATCACAACGGTGTTCGAGACCAACCTGTCGCTGCAGGACGCCCGGTTGAACACGGTGATGAAGAAACTCACCGGGTGGGCGGCGATCATCGCGGTGCCAACGGCCATCACCGGCTTCTACGGGCAGAACGTCACCTATCCCGGCATCGAAACGGTTGGCGGGTTCGTGACGAGCACGGCGATCATCGTGGTACTGGTGGTGCTGCTCTACGTGATGTTCAAACGGCGAGACTGGTTGTAGGACAGCGGTTTCAGGCGAACCGGATTTCCTCCACGCTCTCGAGAGGTTGCGGTCCGACGACTTCTTGCTCCCTGAACGGATCCAGGTCCGCGAGCCCGTTGAACGACAGCCCCGCCCTTCGCTCGATCCACGAGATCCGCCGCTGGTACGTCTTGAACTTGCCGAACACGAATTCGGGGCGCGCTGCTTCCTCTTCGGGTGGCATCGGGTTGGTCATCGAATAGCCCGTCGCACACAACTCTCCGGTGTCGTCGTGAATGAAAACGATGACCTTCCAGTAGGCCTTGGGTATCGCGACGTTGTAATGCACGGGATCGTCGGCCTCGAGGAAGGGCCCAGTGATCACCGAGATCTTGACGTCGCTTTCCCTGGCGTTGTCGAGGGCATAGTCCTCCAGCGACAGCCACACGCCTGCGTTGAACGGTTGCAGTTG
Organism: Mycobacterium sp.; assembly: GCF_035697385.1. Lineage (GTDB taxonomy): Bacteria > Actinomycetota > Actinomycetes > Mycobacteriales > Mycobacteriaceae > Mycobacterium. The sequence continues at coordinate 17,103 of NZ_DASSCY010000264.1, forward strand.
CGGGCAGGCGTTGGTCACGTGCATGGAATCGGCGTTGCCGCGCTTGGCCTCCGTGCGGGTGCCCCATATCGGGTCCTCGCGCCGCGTCATGTGGCCGCGGGCGAATCTCGGGAAATTGCCGTAGCACTCGTCCTCGATCTGGGCGTCGCGGTCGATGCGGCTATCGGCCCGCCATCCCGGCCGCGGATCGGAGCGCTCCTGCGTCCCGTCGATGTTGACGGCGCTGAAGAAGCACAGCTTGCGGCTCTGGCTCATGACGACCGAGAAATGCTCGTATCGCAGCACCTGCTCGGACGAGCCGTCTGAGTTCTGGAAGGTCAGGACGTCGGAGTCATCGCGCATCACGGGCAACGGCACGGTGAACCCCTCACCCAGGAACGCCTCGACGTAGCCCTTGCGATTCGCATAGCTGGACGGTGGTGCTTCAGGGGCGAATATTTCACCCTCGACAGCGGGTGTAATACCCTGCGCTGCAGCCGAGTCCAGATATGGAGCGCCCATGTCGACGGTGACACGTAGCGGAACGACGTACGTGGTCGCGGTCGACGACGGTGTCGCGACGTCGCGGCCGACGGGCGGCGCATCGGGCCGCGGACGCGGCGGGCGGGTTGGCGTCTGTATGGGTGTGCCCCGCAGCACCTGGTCGAGCCTTTCCTGGATGACGGCACCGGGCAATGCGTAGTTCGCGGTGAGGAAATTGCCTGCGAAGTGCAAGCCCACTGCCTGGCCGGTCTTGAGCGAGAGCACAACCGAGCCCGAATTGCCGCCGAGCGTTGTGCAGTCGTGATGAAAAGCGCCGTCCTCGAATCCGATGATCTCGCCAGGGGCGAGCCGTTTCTTGTCGTACTTGCTTCCGTAGATGCGGTCCATCAACGCGATGTCGGGGAACAGGCCGTCGCGCGCCGGATAGCCGATGGTGGCGATGTACTCGTCGCTGCGGGGCTCCGATAGAACGATCGGCTGCGCCAACGCGGAGTTGGCGTTCGGCGCGACATGCAGGAACGCGATGTCGGGACCGTCGAGACCCTCGATGTGGAGGATGTCGTCGAGGACGAACGCCAGCTCGCGATTGCTGTCGAACTCCTCGACGAAGTCGATGGAGGCCACCATCTGCGGGTCATCTGTCCATGCTTGCTTGAACACGAAGTTGCGCCCCGCGCGCATCGCGAACAGCAGCGCGACATGACGATTGGTCACCACAACGTCGGGTTTGATGAGCCAACCCGTACCGACCCACGAGTAATCCGGGTGACCCTCGACCTCGATGCGGCCGGTCGCGCGGGCTGCGCGGACCAGGACCTCGGCTGCGGTCAGAAGGCGTTCTCGCCAGACTTCGCTTTCGGCGTCGGAGAAAGTCAGTTGCGCTTGATCGTTCCTGATTTCGAGGACGGGACGCAGGGTTTCCCGGACGACGGACTCGACCGTGGCCATGGCCAAGGTCTCGGGCCTCAGCCCTCGGACTTCTCCGCGCTCGAGTGCCTCGTCGCGGACGGGGCCGACGGCGCGCTCGTCGGCGCGCTTGCGGCGGGCCTCATCCGCAAGGTCGGGGTTGCGGGCTTCGATGTCGTCATTCAACTCGCGCAGGCGATCCGCAAGGCTGCTCATGTTGACGAGTGTGACCGCGATGCCGTTGCACAGGCGAAGTTTTGGCGATATTGCGCGCCGATTCGACATATCGCACGTCGGTGATTTCCCACTGTTACCCGGTGGGCGGAGCGTGCGACCCAATCAGCTTCTCGGCGAGCCGGTAGTCGTCCTCGGCATTGAGGCACAAGACGCCGACGATCTCGCCTGCCGCAACGTACGTGACGGTGAAGCCGTCTCGATGCTCGACGAGCTTGCTGTCCTCGTATCCGGTTCCCCAACCGCGATACTTCAGTACGGATTCGCCGATGGTGCAAGAGAACCCGGGCACCTTGTTCCACGCAGCCGGGGTACCCGCGGCGGTCAGGCCTGCGACGAGTCCCTGCGCAGCGGCGTCGCGCCAGTGCTCAGCGCGGATGCGCCGTCGCGCGGTGACGTTGTACGCCAGTGCATCGTCACCCGCGGCGTAGACGTTTCGCGCCGAGGTGTGCATGTGTTCGTCGACGACGACGCGGCCGTCGCGCGTTTCGAGTCCGGCATCTGTCGCGAGCGTGATGTCGGGACG
>NZ_DASSCY010000265.1:0-13998 GCF_035697385.1 Mycobacterium sp.
AAGCAGGCGATGGCCGACGCGTCCGAGCGATACACCGCCGCATCGTCGGCGGTCGAGCAGGCGACCACCGCCCGACAGGCGTTACTGGCCAAGGAAAGCGCGCTCGAGGGCCTTTACTACGTTCGCGCGGCCCGGGTGGCGATGGGCATGGATCCCGGTCCTGAGCTCGAGACGCTGGCCGGTCAGCGGTCTGCGGGCACCGTCACCGAGGACCGACGGGTGGAGTTCGAGGGACGCGAAATCGAGGCGTCCCCCGGACCTTCGGAGCGAACCCCGAACTACTACCCCGGCGGGCGCGTCGCCGGCCGTCCCGTCCCCGCCGGCTGGTACTCGGAGCCGTGGTGGAAACCCGCTCTCGTCGCCGGCGCGTGGGGTGTGGGCTCGATGTTCCTGTTCAGCGCGTTGTTCTCGGGTATGCATGGCAGCGGCTATGAGCAAGGCTTCGCCGACGGCCAAGACCAAGGCGCCGACCAGGGTCAGGACGCCGGCGCCGACTACCAGGCAGACGGCGGCGGTGATGGCGGCGGCTGGGACGGCGGTGGATTCGACGGCGGCGGTTGGGGCGGCGACTTCGGCGGCGGCGACTTCGGCGGCTTCTGACGCACAGTGTCGGCCTACGTCATCTCCGAAGTCGAGCTGCTCGACGAGCCAACCTTCGACCGATATCGCGCGCTGGCACAAGAGTCGATCCAGGAGTACGGCGGACGTTACGTGGTGCGAGGGGCGTTGCCTGAAGCAGCCGAAGGTGATTGGCCGTCGCAGCGGCGGTTGGTCGTCGTGGAGTTTCCCGACATGGACACCGCACGGCGTTGGTACTCGTCGAAGTCGTATGCCGAGGCAATCGCCATCCGCGACCAGGCGCTGCGCCGACGTCTGTTGTTCGTCGACGGCATCTAGTTTTCGTTCGTTCGCGCTAGATCAGAAGCGACTCTCCAGACGCGCCGACACTCCGGCCTCCTGCAGGTCGAGCCGCTCGAGCATCGCTCGGGCGGCTTCATCCTCGATGCGGCCGGCGTCACGTTCGGCGATGAGTGCGGCCCGCTGCGCCGACAGCACCCCGCGGTACAGCGACGAGAACACCTCGGCACGCAGCGTGTGCGACTCCGGGTCGGGCATCTCATCGGCGTCCTGGGAATGACGGGCGATCGTGCGCGTGATGTTGGCCAGGGTCGCGGCGTCCAGACCGGCAGGCGGCTCGGCGGCGAACTGTGACAGCACATCGTCGGCCGCGTCGTGCACGATCTGCTCCGCCTTTCGCGTCTCGGCGTCGTCGGAGGCCCGATCGGCCTCGAAAGACGGCCGTAGCCACCGGATCAGCAGCGGCAGCGTCCAGCCCTGAATCAGAAGGGTGCCGACGCTGACCGCGAATGCGATCGCCTGAATGGTCGCGCGTTCGGGGAAGGGGTCACCAGCGACCGTCATCACCGGAATGCCTGACGCGGCAGCCAAAGTCACCACGCCGCGCATACCCGTCCACGACACCACGACGTTTTCCTGCCAGGTCAGCAAGCGCCGGTCGACGACATCCGACCACCTTCGCTTCTTGCGTTTTCGGGTGCCGAGCGCGCCGCGAGCACCCCCGGCCGGCACCGGCACGCTCAACCGGTTCTCGACATGCCGCGACAGCAGGCCCCGTCCGAACATCAAGAACACGCACGTCGGCCGGATCACCAGCACCACCAACAGCACGACACCTGAGGCCAGCGCGACTTCGGTCAGCGACTCGTGCGCCTCGTGCAGGTCCTCGATCACGAAGCGCAACTGCAAACCGATGTAGGCGAACACGAACGCCTCGAGCATCACGTCGACGGAGTTCCAGACGTAGCGTTCCTGCAGCCGCGTCTGATAACCGGCATCGAGCGAACCGTGGCCGACCACGAATCCCGCGACGACCACCGCCAGCACGCCCGACGCATGCAAGTGCTCGGCGGAGATGAACGCCGCGAACGGAACTACCAACCCCTGAATGGTTTCCAACCCGGGGTGCGCCAGCCGGCGGCGGATCCACAGCGTGATGTAGCCCAGTACGGCGCCGACGAGAGGCCCGAGCACCGCGCTGTAACTGAACAGCAGTACCGGGTTGTCGATGAAGGCCCGGCTACCCGCAACCTGCGCGACGGCGATCGAGAACAACGCCAGCGCCGCCGCGTCGTTGACGAGGCTCTCCCCCGTCAGGATGGCCATCACCTTCTTCGGAAGCCCGAGCCTGCGGCCGACGGCGACGGCGGTGACGGCATCGGGCGGCGCCACCACAGCGCCGAGAATCAGCGCGGTACCGAACGTCAGCGAGGGCACGATCCACGAGGCCACACCGGCGACGGCGACGGCGGTGATGATGACGAGCCCGACTCCGAGGCCGAGTATGGGCCGGATGTTGCGCAAGAACGTCGGGAACGAGAAGTCCAGCGCCGCCGAGTACAGCAGCGGCGGCAGTACTACCGACAGCAGCACCTCTGATTCCAGTTCGATGCCTTCGAATTCCGGTGCGAACGACACCGCGAATCCCACGACGACCAGGATGAGTGCGGGCTCCAGCCCGCGCCGATGCGCGATGGCAGTGACCACGATGGCGCCGACGACGACGAGGATGAGTTCCACCCGCAGATTGTCGCGTCAATCAAGCGGTATCGCTGCGTTACTTCTGGCAGCCCGGGCACCAGAACAGGTTGCGGCCTTCCATCTCTGCGGTGCGGATCGCGGTGCCGCAGACTCGGCACGACTCCGCGGCGCGGCGGTAGACGTAGGTGCGCGGCCGTCCTGGCGCATATGACGGCGGGCCGTGATCGTGTTCGGGGCGCACGACGATGATCTTGCCGCGGCGAAATCCCACCTTCATCAACTCGACCAGATCGGTCCACATACCGTCGAATTCGGCTTCGTCGATGTGGGTGCCCGGCCGGTAGGGGTCGATGCGATGCCGGTACAGCAGCTCGTTGCGGTACACGTTGCCGACACCCGCGATCACGGTTTGATCCATCAGTAGCCCACCAATTGGCCGCCGCGACTTACGGATTCGAGCCCATGCCAGGGCACCGTCGGCATCTCGTCGCAGCGGGTCAGGCCCGAGTTTGGCGATCACGTCGGCGATTTCGGGTTCTTCCATCACCTCACAGACCGTCGGCCCGCGCAGGTCGGTGCCGTACTCGGCGCCGATCATCCGCATCCGCACCTGACCGACCGGCAGCGGCTGTGTTTCTCCGGGAATCGCCCCCCATTCGGTGAACGTGCCGTAGAGCCCGAGGTGCACGTGCACCACCCGGCCGCCTTCGTAGTGATGGAACAGGTGTTTACCCCAGGCGCTGGCCTTCTTGAGGACCCGGCCGTTGACCGCGGCCGCGCCGTCGACGAACCGGCCCTGCGGGCTCGACACCATCACCGGCGCGCGCCCGAAACGGTGCTGATGCAGCCGGGCCAGCCGGTGCAGCGTGTGGCCTTCGGGCATCCCTACGCAGTGTTCACTGGCTGGCGCCGGGCACCGCCGGCGCGACGTGGGTGCGTTCGTACTCGGCGAGAATGTCGATACGTCGTTGGTGCCGTTCGGCTTTCGACCACTGCGCGGTGAGAAAGGCGTCGACGATGGCCAGCGCTTCCTCGGTGCTGTGCATGCGCCCGCCGATGCCCATCACTTGAGCATTGTTGTGCTCGCGCGCCAGCGTTGCGGTCTCCACACTCCAGCCGAGGGCGCATCGCGCGCCGGGCACCTTGTTGGCGGCGATCTGCTCACCGTTACCCGAGCCACCGATCACGATGCCGAGGCTCTCCGGATCGGCGACGGTCTTCTCCGCCGCTGCGATGCAGAACGCCGGGTAGTCGTCCTCGGCGTCGTAGGTGTAGGCGCCGCAGTCGATCGGCTCGTGTCCGGTCGTGCGGAGGTGCTCGATGATAGCCTGCTTGAGTTCGAAGCCCGCGTGGTCAGAGCCCAGGTAGACGCGCATGGCGGTCATTCTGGCAGACGCGCAGATTAAGCAACCGTGATGGCTTCCAGCCGCTCCTTGATGAACGCCGACGACGTCACTGGCTGCAGCCCCGACACCTGCCCGATCGGCGGCGCCAGCGGCGTGACGACCGCGTCGTGGTTGGCCTCGTAGAAGTAGATCAGCGAGACCAGATCCTCCTCCGGAGCATGCGGTTGCGGTGGCAGCACTCGGTGCCGCCCCGACGGCCAGCGACGTCCGCTCCAGTACTCGAGCAGATCGCCGATGTTGACCGTCAACGCCTCCGAGTCGTACGGCGCGTCGCTCCAGCCGTCGGCGTCGGAGTACACCTGCAGACCCCCGGCTCCCGGCTCGCGGTCCAGGATTGTCACCGTGCCGAAATCGGTGTGCGGGCCGATCCGGAACTGCCCAGGCTCGGGCTCACCGACCACACTGACCGGCGGATAGTGATTGATGTTCATCGTCCACGTCGGCCGGCTGGCCAATGACGCGAACGGATTCTCGGGCAGGCCGAGCGCGTAGGCGAACAGGGCCAGCAGATCGTCGGCAAGCCGCCGCATGGCATCGGTGTACTCGGTCACCAGCGTCTGCAATGACGGCACTTCGGCGGGCCACACGTTGGGCGCGAACCAGATCCGGTCGACGTCTGGGTCGCCGGTCGCCGTTTCGGCGCCCAGGCTGTAGCTCTCCTTCAGATCGGGCGGTGTCTCGGTTCCTTCGGCGTACGCGTTGGCCTCGGCGCCGGGAGCAAGCCAGCCGTGGCCGCCGACGGACACCGAATAGCGCCGTTTGATGTCAACGGGCTGATCGAAGAACGCGCGGGCGGCGGCGCGCACGTCGCGAGCGAGCGCCGGGTCGACACCGTGGCCGGTGACGAGGATGAATCCCGCCCGCTGCAGCCCTTCATCAACGGCGGATGCGGCGGCCTTCGCTTGCGTGCCGCCTTCGCGCCAGTGCGAAATGTCTACGGTGGCAATCACTCTGAGACTCTCCTGATGCTCTTCGCACAAGTGCTCATCGGCCGATATCTTCGTTCCACAGCTGCGGGTTTGCGGCGATGAACTCTGCCATCATCGTCACGCAGCGCTCGTCGTCGAGTACGGTCACCGAGACCCCGTGTTCGGCAAGCCAATCGTGCCCGCCGGTGAACGTGCGGCTCTCCCCTATGACGACGGCCCCGATGTTGAACTGTCGCACCAGTCCGCTGCAGTACCAGCATGGCGACAGTGTCGTCACCATCACGGTTGAGCGGTAGTCGCGTTGGCGGCCCGCCGCACGGAACGCATCGGTTTCTGCGTGCACCGACGGATCGTCGTCTTGCACGCGGCGGTTGTGGCCACTGCCGAGCAACACTCCATCGGCGGTGAACAGCGCCGCGCCGATCGGAATGCCGCCCTCGGCCAAGCCTTTTCGCGCTTCGGCGTAGGCCACGTCGAGCATCTCGGCCGCATCCATCGGCTAGACGGCGCTCCGTTCTGCGTCGATCTTGGACCGGCACAGCACCAAGTACGCCGCGCCTGCAAGCACGAATCCCACGTAGAACGTGATATCACCCAGCTGTGGGAATGCCGCGGCCACCACGCCGACGAACTTCTGTTGATTCGAGAACAACAACACCGACGCTGCCAATCCGATGACGAAGGACAGCAAGCCATTCCAGTTCGTGTATGAGCGGTCGTACAGGAAGCCGGCAATAGTCTGACCGCGCCGCAGGTACTGATCGGCGAACACCACACCCAGCCACGGCCCGATCCAGTACGCGATGATCAGCAGGAACGCCTCATAGCTGTGCGCCGCGTCGGGCAGAGCCCACCACGCCACCAGGAAGCCGGCCACTCCGAAGAACACAGTGACCAGCGCCCGGGCGATGTGGGGTGGCAGCTTGATGCCGAGGGTGACGAAAGCCATTGCGCCGGAATAGACGTTGATGGAGTTCGCCGCGATGGCGCCGATCGCGATGGCCAGCAGTGTGGCCTTTGCCAGCGGCGAGGCAAGCTGGCTGGTGAAGGCCTCGGTGGGGTTGCCCAGCGAATCACCACCGAGAGTGACGGATGCGGCTCCGACGACCTCCAGCAGGACGCAGGACAGGAACAGGCCTGCCGACGCATACAGGCCGGTGCGGGCGGTATTGACGGTCGACGGCAGATAGCGGGTGTAATCCGCGGCGTACGGCGTCCATCCTGCCGCGTAGCCGAACGCGGTGCCGACGGTGAGCAGGAAGCCGCCCGTGCCGCCCATGCCGCCCGCGACGGCGGGTCCCCCCAACTCGGCTTTCGACAGGATCACGATCGATGTGATCGCGAAGATGACGCCGAGCACGGGAAACGTCCACCGTTCGAAGGCCTGCACCAGGTTGTGCCCGAAGAACGCGAAGCCGGTCTGCAGCGCCACGATGATGATCAGGCCGAGCAGCGGGCCGATGCCGAACAGCGCGGCAAGTGCGTATGCGCCGCTGACGCTGTTGGTGGCGAACCAGCCGACACCTGCCGTCACCGACATCAACACCGCAGGTAAGGCATTTCCCTTGAACCCGAAGGCAAGTCGGCCCAACACCATTTGCGGCACACCATGCAAAGGGCCTCTGGCGGACAGCAAGTAGTGCGCGATCGCGCCCAAGCCGGTGCCGATGACGATGCCCGCCACCGCCTGCCAGAACGTCATGCCGTAGGCGGCGACGGCCAGCACGCCGACGAAGATCGTCGCGAACTCGAGGTTGGGCGACGTCCAGGTCCAGAACAACTGGCGCGGGTGCCCGTGCCGGTCGGCCTCAGAGATGAACTCGTTGCCACCCGGTTCCACCGCGACGATGCGGTCGCGGTAGGTGCCGTCGGTCTGCACGGTGGGTTCAGTCAGCGTCACTGTCATACCGTCGTACCCGCGGCCATTGGCTGCAACCGGAGTAAACGCGCCGGAAACAAATCCACTCCGCGGGTAGCACCCTCTTGACAAGTCGACGTGTGAGTCGCATCATTGCCAAAACGTTTTATCACTCAGTTCACAGCTCCAAATCGGTTGCAAAAACCTTTTAGCAGGAGGCATGTATGACCGCTACCTCTCCACCCCGCAGGTCCACTGCGACCCAGACCGCCAACGACATCGCAGTGCAACGTCTCTCCGCATCGGAACCGGTACTCATCGACGTCCTGCCCGCGCTCGAAGCGATACCCGATATGCGGCGCGACCTGATCCTCACCTCGGGACCGACCATGCCGTGGTCGCAATATGGCGGCGGTCAGCGCACCGCAATCCTTGGCGCCGTCGTCTACGAAGGCCTGGCCGCTGACACGTCCACCGCCGCAGCCCTACTGGCCAACGGCGAGGTGACGGTCGCCGGTTGTCAGGACTACGGCTGCGTCGGGTCCCTGGCGGGTGTGACATCGGCGTCCATGCCGGTCGTGATCGTCGAGGACGCGCACAGCAGGCAGCGCGCATTCTGCACATTGTTCGAAGGCGAGACGCCGGACCGGCTCAACTACGGCGTCTGGAATCGCGCTGTCGACGCCAACTTGCGGTTCTTGGCCGAGGTTGTCGGACCGGCACTAGGGCAGGCGATTCGCCGCAGCGGTGGCATCCGTCTTGTGCCCATCATGCAGCGGGCGCTGCGGCAGGGCGATGAGCTGCACAGCCGCAACACCGCCGCCTCGTTGTTGTTCGTGCGGGAGATCTTGCCCGCGCTCGCCTCCGCTGGCGATTCCGCAGGCGAGCTGGTCAACTATCTGACAGCGGGTGATTACTTCTTCTTGCGACCGGCCATGGCCGCCGCCAAGGTCATGGTCCGGCAAATGTCCGGCATCCCCGGCTCATCGATCGTCACGTCAATGGCGATGTCCTGCAAGCACTTCGGCATCCAGGTGTCCGGCCTGGGGCACCGATGGTTCACCGGCCCGCTCCCCCACTTCGAGCACTACCGGCTGACCGACGGACACCGCATCGAGGACGCCCAGTTCATGGGTGGCGAGAGCATCATCACCGAGGTATGCGGCCTTGGCGCATTCGCCCAGGCGGCTGCTTTCACACTGCAGGACTATCAGGGCGGCGTCGACCGAATGGTCGCGTTGAACGAGCAGATGTACGGCATCACCCACACCGAAAGCGCTTTGTTCACCGTGCCGTTCCTCGGCTTTCGTGGAACCCCGACGGGCATCGACGTCCATGCCGTCGCCGCGACCGGCATCGCCCCAGTGATGGACATCGGTATTGCCGGCGCTGAAGGCGGCCAGATCGGTGCTGGCCTGGCGCGTGCCCCGATCGAACCCTTCGTAGCGGCCAGCGCCGCCCTCCGACAGACCGACAGCCCAGTTTCCAGCACCGAGAGAGTGGAGTAACCGTGGATACCGTCAACCCGTTGTCGAAAGACCACACGCAACTGGCCGAGGAGCTGGCGCGCAAGGGCGTTCAGTATGCGGTCGGCTGCTGGATCGACGTCTTGGGCCGACCAAAATCCAAAGTCGTTCCGATCGACCATCTTCCGAATCTGATCGCCGGCTCGGAACGCTACACACCACGCGGTATGGGCGGCATCGGCAAGATGAACCCCGTCGAAGACGAAGTCGTCGGCATCCCCGACCCATCGACGCTGCAAATCCTGCCCTGGGATCGGCGGTTTGCGTGGATGATCGCCGACATGTCTGCCGGCGGTCGCGAGCCCTTCGCACTATGTCCACGGTCGGCCCTCAAACAGCAGGTGGCCGAGGCCGCCGAGATGGGATACGTCTGCCAGCTGGGCGTTGAGCCGGAGTTCTACGTCTTCAAACCGGAATCGATCGGCGGCGGCCGGCTCACGCCGTTGGCAGCGAGCGGCGAGATCGAGCCGACGCCTGCCTACGATTTCGAAGTCACCTTGGATGCGATGCCATTTTTGGACCGCGTCACGACATACATGACCGAGCTCGACTTCGGCCTGTTCAGCTTCGACGCCGAGGGCGGGCAGGGACAGTACGAGTTCGATTTCGCCCATTCCGAGGTCGTCGAGTCGGCCGACAAAATGACGCTGTTCCGGCTGCTGATTCGCCAGGCAGCCAAGGAATCCGGGCTGCTGGCCACCTTCATGCCGAAGCCGTTCGCCGAGACGTGGGGCTCGGGTGCGCACTTCAACATGAGCCTGGAAGACCGGCACACAGGCGAGAATGTGTTCAAGTCCGCGGACGCGGGATGGCGCAAGGAGGCCTTGCACTTCACCGGCGGCATTCTCAAGCACGCCAAGGCGCTGACGGCATTGTCCAATCCGACCACCAACTCCTATCGCCGATTGGTGCCGCGGCTTGCCGACGGCAATTTCTCCTGGGCGCCGACCAAGATCAGCTACGGACACAACAACAGGTCCTGCATGCTGCGTCTGCCCGAGAATCGTCCGGCCATCGAGAACCGCAGCGTCGACGCCGCGGCGAACACCTACCTGACCGCCGCATTCATGCTGGCGGCCGGCCTAGAGGGAATCCGCGACGGAATCGATCCCGGCAAGCCCGAGGATGTGGTGTCCTACACCGATGACGGCATCGACGTGCTGCCTCGGACCTTGATCGACGCCGTGGAGGCATTCGAGGCAGATCCGCTGATTCACAGCGTGTTTCACGAGTCCTTCATCCGGGACTACGTGGCGATGAAGCGCGGTGAGTGGGAGCGCAGCCACGCCGAGGTCAGCGACTTCGAGCGCACAACCTACCTGCTGAACCTATGACAGTCATCGGTATCACGATCGGCTCCACCGAGCGTGCCGCCATCGTCGCGGCCTACGTGCGGTCGGTGCTGGGGGCGGGAGGTACGCCCGTGCTGTTGCCGTCACTGATGGATGAATCGGGAATCGACGCCGCGATGAAGCGGGTGGACGCCCTGCTGCTCTCGGGCGGCGGCGACGTGCACCCTTCCGAGTACGGAGAAGCACCGCGCGCCAGCCTCGATTCGGTCGATCGTCACCGCGACCGGATCGAACTGCGGGCACTTCGAATAGCGATGGGCAGCGGCCAGCGTGTGCTCGGAATATGCCGCGGTGCACAGCTATTGGCTGTTGCCACAGGTGGTTCACTGATTCAGGACCTGCCGGCCGAAGGCTACTTCGGCCACGCCGACGAAAGCCACGACCGCGGATACGCGACCCTCCGGCACGGCATCAAGACCGAGGTCGGGTCGTGCGCAGAGAGCGCCGTGGCCGGACTCGCCGAGGTCAACTCACACCATCACCAGGCCATCCGAGACGTCGGCAACACGCTGACCGCGACGGCGTGGTCCCACGACGGAATCATCGAAGCAGTCGAAGCGCCGGGCCTACTCGGCCTGCAGTGGCATCCAGAAAGCCTCATCACCACCGACAACCGCCACCTCGAGCCCTTCCGCTGGCTCGTGCACGGCGAGTAGGAGACCTTCCCATGACCCTCAAGCCCACAACCGACCCCGACGGGGCCACCGCGCTGCCCCACCACAAGGACCGCGCCGGCCGCATCGAGCGATACGGCGTCGACTACATCCCCGAAGGTGAGCGCCGATCCTCACCGCGAAACCTGAGCAGCATTCTCTTTGGCGGCTCACTGACGTTCAGCGTCATCGTCATCGGTTGGTTCCCAATCAGTTTCGGGCTGAGCTGGTGGCAGGCGGCGACCGCGGTTATCGTCGGGTCGGCCGTCGGCGCGGCCTTGCTGGCGCCGACAGGCCTACTCGGCCCTCGTACCGGAACCAACAACCCCGTGTCCAGCGGTGCGTTCTTCGGCGTCGCCGGCCGGCTCATCGGATCCGTCCTCGAGGCAACGGCATCGGTCGCCTTTGCCGCGCTTAGCATCTGGACGGGAGGCGACGCCCTCGCGGGCGCATTGACGCGTTTCTTCGGGCTGCAGAACACGGAACCCGTACGCCTGGCGGCCTACGCAGTGCTGGCCGTTGTGGTGACGATCGTGTCTGTCCTCGGCCACTCCAGCATGGTGCTCTGCCAGAAGTTCATGATCCCGACAGCCGGAACCTGTTTGATCATCGGCCTCTTTGTCTACGGACGAGATTTCGATCCGTCCTATACCGGAACGGGTTCGTACGCACTGGGTTCGGTCCACGCGGCGTGGGTGTTGTCCGCCCTACTGTGCGCATCGACGGTCGCCTCCTACGGGCCGTACGCGGGCGACTGGACACGTCATATCTCGCCGCGGCTCCATCCGGACGGATCGATCATGCGAGCGCTGTTCATCGGCGGCCTGTTCGGGATGGGCGGTCCGATCATGTGGGGTGTGTTCACCGCCGCGGTGCTGTTCTCCACCGCGACACCCGACGCTGACAGCTCCTATGTGCTGGGCCTGATAAACGCCGCGCCCGCCTGGTTTGTGCCCGCACTGATCTACGTGGGCCTGGCATCGGGCACCGCACAGGCGGTCATCAACACCTACGGAACGGGCCTGGACACATCGGCGATCATCCCGCGGCTCAACCGGGTTCAGGCAACGCTGGTGGCCTGTGTGCTGGCAACCGCCCTGGTCTACGTCGGCCATTTCTATTCGGCTCTGGTCAACGGCGTCGCAGTCTTCCTCGTGCTGCTGGCGTGTTCGTCGGTGCCGTGGATCGTCATCATCACGATCGGTCACTTTCACCGGCGCGGCTACTACGACACCGAAGACCTACAGGTCTTCAACCGCGGCGAGAAGGGCGGAATCTATTGGTTCACAGGCGGACTCAACTTCGTCGGCGTCGGAGCCTGGGCGATATCGTTCGCGGCCGGCCTGTTGTTCACCAACAACGAATGGTTCACCTCGCCTGGAGCGGAACTCTTCGGCGGGCTGGATCTGGGTTTCCTGGTTGCGGGCGTTGTCGCCGCAGTCGTCTACCCGTTGGCGTTGCGCGCGTTTCCAGAATCCGCTGAGCTTTTCGCGCCGGCCACGCGTTGAGCCATGCTTGCGTTCGCGTCTGACATCATGGATGGCAGCTTGGCGAGGGAGGTGGAAGTGGCGGTCACGATTCGCGACGTCGCTGCCGCCGCCGGGGTGTCATTGACGACGGTTTCCCACGCGCTGAGCAATCAGGGCCGCATCGGCGAGAAGACCCGGAGGCGAGTACTCGACGTCGCCGCCGAACTCGGCTACCGAGCCAACGTGCATGCCCAGCAGCTGGTGACCAATCGCAGCAGGACCATCGCGATCCAGGTCGCACCGTTCGACTCCACAAGCAAGTCGAGCATGTTGATCCCGAATTCCGAGTACTTCCTCGAGGTCCTCAACGGTGCGTCCGACGAGGCCGACCGCAACGGCTATGCGCTCGTACTCACGCCGCCGGGGGTCGGGCCGACGACGATCGCTGCCTTCGCCGTGGACGGCGCGATCATCGTGGACCCGCACGGCGATGAGGGGTTGCTGAACCCGCAATGGACGGCCACCCATCCGGTCGTGACCGCGGGGCGTACCGCAGGCCGGCGGCGCGGCGAGCACGTGGTCGACAACGACCACCGCGCGGCGGCCATCAACGCGTTCGAGCACATGTGGGATCAGGGCTACCGCAGACCCGCCGCGATGATCACCGATCGCGCCCGGTCCTACACACGTGATGTCGTGGAAGCGTACGAACAGTGGGCGAAGGCTCGCGGTGTGCCCGTCCAGTGGGTCGAAACCGGGGCGGAGATGTCGGCGAAAGCTGCTCTGCGACAACTGCTCGACGGCCCGGCGCCGCCCGATGCGATTTACGCCGGTTCGGAGGACATTGCGCTGGACGTCCTGCACGAAGCGGCGATCCTCGGCGTGCAGATTCCCGACGACCTCGGGCTATGCAGTTGCGTCGACAGCAGTACCTTCAACCTCACCACCCCGGAGCTGTCAGGCGTGTTCTGCAACCCGAGAACGATCGGCGCGCAAGCCGTTTCGCTGCTCATCGGTCTGATCGATGGCGACGAACCCGCCGTCGGCACCGTCACCGTCCCGACCGAACTAAAAATCCGACGATCAACGTTGCGAAAACTGGCGGGCTGAGACCTGCCGCGCCCCGCTCCCATCCGCAGCCCTGAAAAAAGCTTTTAGCACGGAGGACACGATGAAGACACTGGTAATCAGCGCCAGCCCACGCGAGGACGGCAACTCACATGTCCTTGCGCGTTCGGCCATCGACGGTGCCCGCGCGGCAGGCCACGACGTGGAACACGTCTTTCTCGACGAGTACGTCGATCGCCTGTTGGGTAACTGCCGGCGCTGCCGCCGCGTCGAAGACGGGCTCTGCTCTCTCGACGACCGCTACGAGGAACTGCTCGTCGATCGCATGCTGCCCGCCGACGGCATCATCTTCGCGATGCCGTTGTACTTCTACGGCATGCCCGGCCGGCTGAAGACCGTCTTCGATCGATTGTTCTGCTACACCGCGAACAGCGCCCCCCAACAGGCGCAGGTCGTCGACGGGATCATGAACAAGAAAGTGGGCGTGCTGATCTCGTGCGAGGAGAGCTATCTCGGCGCGACCCAGGGCGTCATCGCCCAGTTCCAGGAGCTCACCCGCTATCTCGGGCAGGATCTCGTCGGCGTCGTGGTGGGCAACGGCAACAGCCGCGGGGAGATCGTGCGTGACCCCAGTAACCCGCTGTCGTGCGCCCACGATCTCGGCGCCCGGCTGTTCGATATCCGCGTCACCGATTACCGGCTGGACACCGTGCGGTCCAACCGGGTGTGGGAGCAACCGGCCTAATACAGTGAAAGCGTGCGACGCCGGCGCGCGGATCAGTTGGAGCGGCGTCTACCGCGGTGGCAGAGCTGGAACTTCCCGCGGCCGTGTTCAAGACCTGCCCGTGGCAGCCGCGTGAACTCATCGACACCGGTTGCGCCAGTGGTTGCGCTGCTGCGCACCTGCGCTGCGTGACAACCAAGTGATCGGTATGCCCTCGCGCGCCGTCGACGAGGCGTGGCACGGCCTGATTTTGTGCACGGCACGGTATGCGGCCTTCTGCAACCAGGCCTACGGCCGGTTTCTGCACCACCATCCCGACGGGGGCGCACCGACCGATGTCGCGGGAGCCAATGACCCTGTGGCCGAACAGCTTCGGCGAACAGTGATCGCATGGTCACTGGTCGCGATGCCAGGGCGAGCAGTGCGTCCTGTGGGATCTCGATCGGCGCGTCGG
>NZ_DASSCY010000266.1:0-16424 GCF_035697385.1 Mycobacterium sp.
CCGGTAATCGCCGGCACCGGCGCAGCGGCCTGGCTGGGCGCCGCCTGCTGGTGGAAGGCGCTGCTGGCGTTGGTGGTCGCGATGGCGATGATCATCGGGGTCAACTACGCCAACGACTACTCCGACGGCATCCGCGGCACCGACGATGTCCGGGCTGGGCCGCTGCGGCTGGTCGGGTCGCGGTTGGCCGCGCCGCGGGCGGTGCTGACGGCCGCGCTGGCAAGCCTGGCGGTTGCGGCGGTGGCCGGCGTCGTGTTGGCGTGGTTCAGCCAGCCATGGCTGATCGCCGTCGGCGCGGCCTGTATCGCAGGCGCGTGGCTGTACACCGGAGGGTCGAAGCCGTACGGGTATCTGGGGCTGGGCGAGGTCGCGGTGTTCGTGTTCTTCGGCCTGGTCGCGGTGCTCGGCACGCAGTACACGCAGGCGTTGCGGGTCGACGGGGTGGGCATCGCGGCAGCAGTCGCGATGGGATCGCTGTCGTCGGCGGTGCTGGTGGCCAACAATCTGCGCGACATCCCGACCGACAAGGAGTCGGGCAAGATCACGCTGGCCGTGCGCCTCGGTGACGCCCGCACCCGCGTGCTGTACCAGGCGCTGGTGGTTGCGGCGTTCGTGGCGACGCTGTCGCTGATGCTCGCGACGCCGTGGTGCGCGGCTGGACTGGTGGCCCTGCCGCTGGCGGTGCGCGCCGCGGGACCGGTACGAAAAGGCCTCGGCGGCAAGGACCTGATTCCGGTGCTGCGCGACACCGGGTTGACGATGCTGGTGTTGGCCGTCGCAATGGCTTCGGCGCTGACGTTCGGTTAGCGCCGAGTGTGCGGTTTCATACGCAACACGCCGGTCCCGCGTACCAAACCGCACACTCGCGGCTATCCCCGGCTAGGCGGCCTCGTCAAGCAGGCCGACGATGGCGCCCCGCAGCACCGAAGTCCCGACGTGCTCGGCGATCAAGCCGAGGGTGAACTTGTCGTCGCTGCGCAGGATCCCGAGCATGATGTGCTCACAGCCGATCCAATTGTCCTTGTGCGCCAGCGCTTCCCGAAGGGAAAGCTCGAGCACCTTCTTGGCCGGCTTGGTGAACGGAATATGCCCGCGTCGACGCCTGCGCCGACCCGACTTTCGCAACGCCTGGTCGAAGGCGTCGGCCCCGAACGTGCTGGCCACGCTATCGCGGACCGCCCGCAAGTCGATGCCGATCGACCGCAACGCCTCCGCGTCGTCGTCGAAGGTTTCATCGCCCGCCGAGTCCGCGGCGGCCAGCCGATCGCGGATGACGTCGGCCGTCAAGCCGTAGCCCCCGAGCAGACTCGAAAGGTCACGGCCTGCACTCTGCAACACACCCACGAGCAGGTGTTCCGGCCGGATCTCCTGGGCGTCCAGTTCACGCGCCTCTTCCTGGGCCAACACCACCGAGACCCGAGCGTTGCGGCTGAACCGCTCGAACATCGTCATCTCCTTCGGTTGTACTTCTGATGCACCGCCTGACGGCTGACGCCGAGCGCGTCGGCGATGGCCTGCCAACTCCACCCCTGCTCCCGGGCATTTGCGACGTGGATGGCCTCCATCCGCTCCTGCAGTCGCTGCAATGCCCGGACCGCGCGCAGGCCAACGGCAGGGTCTGCGCTGCTCACGCCTTCGGTAAGCGCATCGAGGTCGGTCACGATTTCAAGCTAATGACGAGCCGCCGCAGTGTCAAGGAACGTTGACAACGGCTGGCCCTCGGTGTGCCGATGTTTGTTGCCGGGTATCCGTCGTCCGTGTCCGATGACCTGCTGCGCTTCGTGAGCGGACCGATGCCGTACTCGGCGTGGTGGTTGTGGCTCGGCCTACTTCTGTTGGTGGCCGTAATTGCTTGGTACGCCATTGTTTTCACGTGGACGCTGCCGTCTCACCGCCTGCGCCGCATACCTGTCATCCGAGACCTGCACTCCGCGTTGCTACGGCGTCGCTTCATTCGAACGATCCGCTCCGTCGATAAGCAATACCGCGACGGTGAGCTCTCGGCGGCGCAGGCCTGCGCCAAGATGAGCCGCACGCTGCGCAGCTTCCTGCAGCAGGCGACCGGCACGCCTGCGCAATACATGCATGTGGACGACCTCACCGCCAGCCCCATCGCCAGAACCGCGCCGCTGTTTTCCGACCTCAACGACGCACAATTCAACACCGCCTCGCGCGTGGACGTCACTGCCGTCGGATCCGAAGCCATGGAAATGATCCGCACATGGACCTGAAGTGGTGGCCGGTAGCCGTCGCCGGATTAGCCTGTTTGGCAGCCACTTTCGCGCTGGTGATGCTGCTGCCGATGGAACAGGTCCGTCGGCGGCTACGGCCGCTGGCGAATACCGCACGCCTGACGGGGCTGCCCGAATACATCCGGATCGCCCGGGCCAGGACGCTGTCGATGATCGTCACCATCGCGCTGCTCGTGCTGTTGTTCGGTGCCGCCGTTCTGGCCACCGCACGACCGACCGGATGGTCATGGGAACTCGGCACTTCCGAACCTCCTACAGACATCATGCTGTGCGTCGGCGAACCGGTGACCCAGCAATCGACGGGCGAATTCCTGTCCTACTTCGCCCAGCAGACGACGACCTATGGCACTCAGCGCATCGGGTTGACCTCGCCGAACCGGCGGGTGGTACCGATGACCCGCGATTATCAGTACGCGGCGGGGAAGTTCGGCGACCTCGCCCAAGCCGCGAACGTGCCACCGGGGGTCTCCGACCGCAAAGTCGCTACGTTCTCCCCGGCGGTGTCCTATGTCGACTATGCGCCCAGCGTGGAGGACATCCTCGCGTTGTGTATGACGGGATTTCCGTCGTTCGAACAGAAGAGCACCCATCGCCGGTCGCTGATCTATCTGGGGCCCAGTGCGATTCGCCGGCCCGGCGAGTCACGTCCATCGCTGTTCACCGAACAACGCGTCGCCGACATGGCTGCCACGGCAGGCATCCAGATCAACGTCGTCACCCCCACGGCGCCCCAGAATGACACCCTGAGGAGGATCGCCGAATCCACTGGCGGGCAGTATTTCCGGATCGACCCGAGCGGCTCCGACCTGTCCGGCCATCTGGACGGCATCAGGGACAACCCGCCCGAAGGTGAGCTACCCGGTGGCGCCACGCTGTCCGGCTGGCTTGGCGACTCGCCAACCATTCCGCTGGCGGTGGCGGCGGTGACGACCACCCTGTTGTGTCTGTCGCTGATGGTGTTGCGCCGATGACTTTTCAACCCGTGGTGCCGCAGGCGGTCCTGATCGTGATCGCCGTCGCGGTGATCGTCATGCGGCTGATCACCATGCGGCAGTTGATGAAATCCAGCACCCGGTGGGCGACAGTCTGGCGTTGGTCGGGGTTGACGCTCGTGGCGCTGTTGGTTCTACTCGCCGCCGCTCGGCCGGGCATCGAACCCGTCGAGCGTCAAGCTGCCGCAGCGAAACAAACGGGCACGAACACCAACGTGTTCCTCATCGTCGACCGCTCCCTGGATTCGGGCGTCGACGACTTCGGCGACGGGCAGTCGCGGATGTCGGGTATCCGCGCCGACATCACCGCACTGATCGACCGGTATCCGCAGGCTCGGTTCGCGGTGATCGCCTTCGCGTCCAGGCCATCGTTGGACTGGCCGCTCTCCGACGACTCCTGGACTCTCGAGCCGGTGATCGAGCGTCTGTACCCGTACGACGAGTCACCCGACGACGACAGCCAGGTCAATGCCGCAGCTGCGGCGAATGTGTTGCGATATCAGCTGATTGCCGCGGGCCAGCAGTATCCGGACTCGGAGAATCTCGTCTTCTACTTCGGGTCGGGCGCTGCGGGGTCGCGCGCGCCGCAGGGCGGGTTCGACCCGCTGCCGGGCTCGGTCGATGGCGGAGCGGTGCTCGGCTACGGCGCGACGCTCAACGAGCCGGGACTTCGCCGCATCGCTGAACAACTCGGGGTTTCGTACGCCCACCGAGAACCCGGCCAGCCGTTGACCCAAGCGGTGCCGAACGCCGGCACCGCCGCCGAGCCGACTGAAACCCCTGCGACCTCCCCAGGTGTTGTGGCGCGTACGGAGTTGTACTGGGTGTTCACGGCCCTGGCTGCGCTGCTGTTGCTTTTCGAGATCTACCTGACTGTCCGAGAGTTCCGCCGCTCTCGCATGGCCCACCGGGACGTGACGTTATGACAGCCCCTTCACGGCTAAAACTGCGGCGACGGCTACTGGTGTTCTCCGCGCCGGTGGTGCTGGTGGTCCTGATCGCAACCGTCAAGATGATTTCCGTTGTGGTCGCCGGTGATTCGGCGGTCTCCAACTTCGCCGACGGCGATACGGCGGCGTTGCGGGACGACGTGTCGGCGTTGTCTGTCCTCAATGTGATCGAACCCGAAAAGGCACCGTTCGCCGCGGGCACCCTGGCGGTCCGCGAGGGGCGCCTCGAAGAAGCCGATGCGCGGTTCTCCGAGGCGCTGGCACGTACCGATGCCGCGCAGTCGTGCCCGGTGCGGGTCAATCTCGAATTGGTCCGTGAGCGGCAGGGCGACGTGGACGCCTGGGAAGGACGACTGGATCAGGCGCGCGATCGCTACACCAGCGCGTTGACGATCGTGCAAGACGCCCCGGACGGCTGTTTTCGGGGCAATACCGACCCGGATTTGGAGCGGCGGGCCATCCGAAACGATGCGGCAGAGCGGCTAGCCGCCAAGACAGCTGGGCTGCGCGAACCGCAACCACCGCCACCTCCGCCTCCCCCGCCGCCGCCTGCAGCGCCCCCGCCGCCACCGGCGGTCGCTCCTGCTGCGCCGCAACCCGAGGAGCCGCAGGCCCCGCTGCGGCTGGAGCCAGGTGCGGGCGATCCGATCGAGAAGCTCCGGCAGATAATTCAAGACGCCGCGGGCTAGGAGGCCCGACGTTTGCTCATGATTTGCTCCCGAGCAAAGGCCAGGTGGGTATTTTGAAGTGCACTCGGATTTGCTGATCGCACTCGGCTGAGCCGACTGCTCAATGAATGACAACGGAAGGCAGCCGCACGCATGTCACGGCTGAAAGCGTGGTGGGATCAACCCGATCCATTCGACTGGATCTCCGGCTTCCTGCGGAGCCACGGTTTGCTGCGCTCAGCACAAGTGATCATGGCGATTGTCGCTTCCTCGTCGGGCTTGGTGGCGATCTCCGTGTTCGCCCGCCCTCCTACCGTCAGCTCATTGCTTATCGGCGCCGGCGGTGTCGCCTTTTGCGCAGGGATGGTTTGGTTTTGGCTGACGCGGTGGCCTTCACGACGGCTGTCGCACCACTCGGTCGCGGTCGGCATCGTGTTCGTGGCTGGTTGGAGCCTTATTCAGCCCAACGCGGGCACTGCTGCGCTCGGCTGTACAGCGATGGCGATCACCGGTGCCTATATCGCGTTCTTCCACAGCATCAAACTTCTGGTTGCCAATCTCGCAGTCGCTCTCGCCGTCGCCATCGCGACGGCGGTCCGGATAGCTCACGAAACCAGCCTCGCCGAGGCGCTGACAGCAGTCTGGCTGATCTCGCTATTGAATGCGGTGGTTCCCCTTACGGTCCGCGGCACAGCCCAGGCTATGGGTGCTTACGCAGTTCTCTCCGACGAGGATCCTCTCACCGGGCTGCTCAACCGACGCGGTTTCATCGACGCGATCATGAATCAACTCGCTTTTCGCCGCCCGTCCGACAGTCATCTGACTGTGATGATGGTGGATCTCGACAATTTCAAGGTCGTCAACGACACGCGCGGCCATGCTGCCGGTGATCGCGCACTGCTCGCTGTCGCAGAGTTGCTGCGGCAAGATGCTCCGCAGAGCGCAGCAATCTGTCGCGCGGGCGGTGAGGAGTTCCTCGTCTGCTTCATTTCGGCCTCTGCGGACGCACGAGACATAGCCGCGCCGTTGTGCACGTCGATTGCCAGGCTGCCGCAAACGATTACCGCGAGCATCGGCGTGGCTTCCGCCGAGCTGAATGGACTCGCCAACTCTGATGGGCGTCAACTGATTGAGCGGGTCATCGCAGCCGCGGACTCAGCGATGTACGGCGCAAAACGCAACGGCGGCAACCAGATACAGCACGCATAAAAGATGACGCTTCGCCTAGCTGTGCCGGAAGGCGTGCTAGTCAGCTGGTCGTGACTTGTTGGTTACTCACCGTGGGATGGGCAGCTGCGCTCACGTCGAGCCTGTAGTTGCCGAGGCCTCCACTCGCAAAACCTCTCGATAACTACAGGCTCATGCCCATTAGCAACTGCGACGGGAAAGAAACGGCAGCCCGATGGCACGCCTAGGCCGTCGACGTCCCCGTCCAGTACTCGACGAACCGGCCGTCCGCGGACCGCAGGATGTCGTTGCCGGTGAAGCGCATCGGCCCGTCCTGTGTTTTCCCGGTACCGACCCAGCGGCCCGCCACCAGACCACCGTCGACGAGTGGCCCGACCTCGGCCGCGACGGGCCGGCCCGCCCACAGCTCGTTGACCCACTTCTCGTACAACGCTTTCTGGGTACTCATTGCCGACGTCTACCCGGCTAGCGCATCCATTAACCGGTCGACGTCGTTGTCCGTGTTGTAGAGGTGGAATCCCACCCGCACCGCGCCTGCGCGCACCGACGCGCGGATGCCCGCCCGCTGGAGCTTCTCAGAAGCGTCGGCGATCGGTATCGACACGATTGCCGAATCCTGCTGCGGCAGCTGAAGTTCGGTGCGCACCCGGCCGGCCAACGCGAGGCAATGGGCCTCGACGGCGGCACGGTCCAGCGAGGCCAGCCACGGCAGCGTCAACCCCGCGCCGAGCGCGCTGAACCAGGTGGGCGAGGCGTCGAAGCGCCTGGCATTCTCAGCAAGCCGCAGCGGCAGGCCGTAGATCGACTGCCACGGATCCTCGCCGGCATACCAGTTCGCGGCGTGCGGCGTCATGACACGACTTACCCTGTCGCTCAATGACATCCATGCCGTGCCGCGAGGAGCCAGCAGCCACTTGTAGACCGCAGCGGCCGTGACGTCGGCCCAGGCCACGTCGACGTCTTTCCAGCCGAGCGCTTGGGTGATGTCGATGACGGTCAGCGTGTCGGTGCCCGCCACCGTCTCACGCAAAGCGTCGGTGTCGAGGACTGCGCCGTTGGCCGACTGAACCAGGCTGGCCGTCACGAGGTCGAAGTCGGCGGCCGCCGACACAAGCTCGTCGGCAGGCAGTTCGGTGATCGTGACGCCACGGCCGGCCTGTGCGGCGAAAGGGAAGGTGGTGCTGGTGAACTCGCCGGCCAGGGTGGCCACCCGGCTACCGTCGGGAATCGCTGCGGCGACCAGACCCAGCACGGAGGCGACGGTGCCGCCCATCGTCACTGAGTCGACGGGCACGCCTGCCAAGGCGGCATAACCGGCCCGCCCGGCGCGCACGTCGTCGTCGAACAGCGGCACTTCCATCGTCCCCGACTGCCACCGGGCGATGCAGTCCTGCAGTGCCTCAACCATGAACCGCGGCGGCAACCCATACGTGGGCGAGTTGAGAAACCCGTCGGCGCCGACGAATTCGGCCCCGAACGCCTCCCGCGCCAAGACGGCGGTCATTCCGCGGGCGGCTCGTCGCCGCGCAGCCTAGCCTGCAGTTGCTCACGGTCGCGGCGCCTGCGTTCGTCGAAGACCGCAATACTGGCCGTGGCGCGACGCCGCAGCGGCGCGAAGATCCAGATGCCCAGCGGCAGCGCGATCACCACGGCGAACAGCAGCGCCACCACGAGTGGGAACTCGCGTACCCCGAGCAAATGTGCCGCACCGAAGATCACCGCGGTCAAAACCGCGACGAGCAGCAGGCGGGCCAGGGCATAGGCCACGACATCCAACACGAGGCGGGTTCCGGGCCGACTCTCAGACACCCGCCCGAGCCTACCGATGCGCGCGTATATTCAGATAAAGGAGGTTTTTTTCAGTGGCTTATTTGCTCCTCACGCTCGTCTTGGCCGGCCTTGCCTACGCCGGCTGGCGGCTGACGCGCCTGACCGCGGCCGGCCCGAAGACGCGCGTTATCGGCCCGGACGACGATCCGGACTTCTTGCGACGGCTCGGCCCGGACAACAAACCCAGCCAGTAGCGGTCTACCTCCGCGCGCTCGAAAAGTCGTCGGCAACGACTGCAGCGAGTTCGAGCAGCGCCTCTCGGGTTTCCGGCTTGAGGCGGTCGAGGCTGATCTCCGCGCCCTCCTCCAGATGCGGGTCAAACGGCACCTGAAGTACGGAGCGACACCGCCGGGAAAAGTGGTCGACAACCTTCTTCATATCGACCTTGCCTGATCGCGGCCGCACCGCGTTGATGACGGCAATCGAGTTGCGCACCATCTCCTGATGGCCGTGAGCGTCGAGCCAATCCAGGGTGGCCGAGGCGCTGCGCGCGCCGTCGACGGATCCCGAGCTGATGACGACGAGGGCGTCGGCGTTGGATAGCACCGCCGACATCGCGGAGTGCATCAGCCCGGTGCCGCAGTCGGTGAGCACGACGCTGTAGAACCGCTCGAGCACTCCCAGAGTGCGGGCGTAGTCCTCTGAACTGAACGCCTCTGAGACCGCTGGGTCGCTCTCGGACGCGAGCACTTCGAGCCGGCTCGGGCCCTGGGACGTGTAACTGCGGACATCGCTGTAGGACTCGATGCCTTCGGCGTCGCGCAGCAGGTGACGCACCGTGGCCGGGGTTTCCAGCGGCACCTTCTGGCTCAGCGTGCCGCGGTCGGGGTTGGCGTCGACGGCCACCACGCGGTCGCCGCGGATGGAGGCGAGGGTCGCGCCCAGCGTCGCGGTGATCGTCGTCTTGCCGACACCGCCCTTCAGCGACAGCAACGCGATCCGGTAGCACCCGCGCAGAGGGCGCTGCACCTGGGCTACGAGGCTGTTGCGGCGGGTGACTTTCGGGCTTTCGCCGACGTTGACCAGCTTGAACGAGGCCAGATACAGCCACTTGCGCCAGCCTTGCGACGGCGCCCGCTTCGCCTGGCCGAGCAGTGCGACCGTCGACAAGTCCAGGTACGGCGACGGGTCGTCGTCCCGCGAGGTGGATGGTGCGGCGCCGAAGCCCAGCGGCAACCCGTTGGGAGGAGTCGGGGCGGTCCACTCCGGTGGCGGCGATGCCGCCGGGTCGGTGAACCGCTGCTGCGCACGAAAACCAGCCGGTTGGTCAGACAACGGGCCAATCCCCTCTCATCGACAGTTCGTTGGCTGTGCGGAGCCTCCTCAGCCGACGCCAGCGTACGAATGCAACCCCACGGTCACCAGGTTGATGAAGAACAGGTTGAACACCATCGCGACGAAGCCTGCGACGTTGATCCAGGCGGCCTTGCGGTCGCGCCAGCCCGCGGTCGAGCGAGCATGCAGGTAAGCGGCATAGATCACCCACGCGATGAACGACACCGTCTCCTTGGGGTCCCAGCCCCAGTACCGGCCCCACGCCTCTTCCGCCCAGATGGCACCGAAGATGACCCCGAACCCGAACACCGGGAAAGCGAAAATCGTTGTCCGGTAAGCGATGCGGTCAAGCGTCTGAGCGTCGGGCAGCCGCGCGACGATGCGTGCCAACGCGCCGTCGTTCTCTGAAGCCTGGCCGAACCGGGACATTTTGAGCAGGAACAAGATGCTGGCCACGCCGGCGACCAGGAAGACTCCGGAACCGAGGCTGACCACCGATACGTGGATCGGCAGCCAATAGGACTGCAGCGCCGGCATGACGGGTGCGGCGTTTGTGTAGAGCCAGCGCCCCGACACCGTCAGCAGGATCAGCACGGGCACCAGTACGAAGACCCACAGCGCGCGGTACTGAGGGCGGCGCAGCACCACGGCTGCGGCGACCAAACCGCAGAACGAGGTCAGGTTGATGAACTCGTACATGTTGCCCCACGGCACCCGCGAAGTGGCCAGGCCGCGAAGGACGATGCAGACCAGCAGAAGGCCGATGCCGACGTAGGTCAGCGCCAGCCCGGCCTTGCCTGCGCGTTCGTCGACCGGACGTCGGGGCGCTTCGGCGACGACGCCGGGAGTTGCGCTGTCGGCACCGACCGTGGCACCGACGAGTTCGCGGGACTCGGCCTTGCGGCTGCGGTTGTAGGCCAGCTCGACGGCCAGCAGCAGCAACGCGGCCACCAGTACCACCACCGATGAGGTGAAGGCCCAGTCCGAGTAGCGAGCCAGCCCAATGTCGATGTCGGTGTTCATACGCGATGTGCCTCCGCTTCTCGCTTGGCGTCGACGGTCAGCAGCCGCTGCGTCAACCGTTCGAACTCGTCGCCCCACCCGGAGTTGTCGGTGCGCGCCAAGCCGCCCAGCTCGACGCTTACCGTACCCGGGCCTGCGGGTGTCAACCGAACCCAGACCCGCCTGCGGCGCACCACCAAAGACACCAGCAAGCCGGCCATCATCGTCAGCGCGAACACCAGCACCCACACCTGTGCGGGATCGTGGGAGACCTGCACGTTGATGAACGGCACGGCGCCGTCGAACCGGACGACGGTGCCGTCATCGAGGCGCGTCTCGTCGCCGGTGCGCAGGTTGACCCGCGCCTTCTTGGTCAGCCGGCCCTGTTCGATGAGCCGAGGGTCGAGGGTGAACAGCGATTGCGGCCGCCCGGTGTCCAGGCCGGTGTCGCCCTTGTAGATGTCGACAGCGACCGCGGGATTGTTCAGCGCGGGGAAGCTCGACGACAGCAGCGTGCCGTGGAGTTGCTCGGTCGGCGCGAACAGACCCTGGATCGCGATCTGGTTCTTGCGCCGTTCGTCGGCGTCCGGATAGGTGCCGCCGGGCGGGTCGAACCGCATCACACCCGACGACAGGAAAGTGAGCTGATCGTCGGGGCGCCACTGCAGCGTCTGGGTGCGGGTCTGGCCGTCCGGGAAGGTGACGGTGAAGGTCGGGGCGTAGCCGTGGCCCTGCAGGTAAACCCGGTCGCCGCCGACCCGCAGAGGATGGTTGACCTCCAACCGGTATGGCCGCCAGGTTCCGGTCGTCAGGTCGGCGCCGGCCTGGTAGTCGATGTCGGCGGCGAACGACGTGGCCTGTCCGGTCGGCAGGTAGTCGGCATCGAAGGTGTTGACGCGCAGGCAGATCGGGTGCAGCGAGGTGCCGTCGACGGTGTTGCCTGCCCGGAATGAGTCGAACGCGGCCGGTGACGCGGAACAGAAACCGGGACCGCCGTCGGCGATGACGATGACGTTGCCCTCGTAGCCGAACAGCTTTCCGGCGGCCACCGCGACGAGCAGGCCGAGGAGTGAGAAGTGGAAGACGATGTTGCCGAACTCGCGCAGATAGCCTTTCTCCGCTGAGATTTCGACGGTGTCCCCGTCCTTGCGGGTGGTCTTCCGCCAGCCACGCAGTCGTTCGGTGATGGTGGCGGCGACCGCGTCCGGCTCGCCGGTTGCGGAAGCCTCGTGGTGTTTGGGAAGGCGGCTGAGGTTTCGCGGTGCGGCGACGGGGGTGGCCCGCATGCTGCGTGCGTGCTCGATCAGCCGTGGCGTCAGGCAACCCACCAGCGAGATGAACAGCAGCGCGTAGATGGCGGTGAACCAGAAGCTGGAGAACACGTCGAAGGCCTGCAGCCGATCAAGCCACGGCCCGATCGTCGGATGCTCGGCGACGTACTGCTCGACCTTTGACTCGTTGAGGCTGCGCTGTGGGAGCAGCGCGCCGGGGATGGCGGCCAGCGCCAGCAGGAACAGCAACACCAGCGCGGTGCCCATCGACGTCAGGGTCCGCCAGGTTTTGCGCATCAGCGCGAGCGGGGAAACAGTCATCAGATCGGCAGGGTCACGTCGCTGACGAACGCGTCGCGCACCCAGGACACGAAGTCGTTCCACAGTCCCGTCACCAGTGCAGTGCCGACCAGAATCAGTAGCACCCCGCCGAAGATCTGGATGGTGCGGGTGTGACGGCGCAGCCAGCCCAACCCCTGTACGGCGCGAGCGGATCCAAAGGCCAACAGCACGAAGGGGATTCCCAGGCCGAGGCAGTATGCGACGACCAATGCCACCCCGCGGGCCACGTTGGTACCGTCGGTGGCCGACGCCACGGCGATCACCCCGGTCAGAGTAGGCCCGAGACATGGCGTCCAGCCCAGCGCGAAGACCGCGCCGAGCAGCGGAGCACCGCCGATGGTGGACAGCTGGCGCGGCGCGAACCGCGCCTCCCGCTGCAGAAGCGGGATGAGGCCGACGAACACCAGCCCCATCACGATCGTGACGACCCCGCCGATGCGTTGCAGCAGAAGCTGATTGGTGATCAGCGTCGTGGTCATGCCCAGCACCGCGACCGTGCCGAGTAGAAACACCGCGGTAAAGCCGGCCACGAACAACGCCGCGGCGCCAGCGACCCGCAGCCGTGCCGTGCGCACCGCGGAACCGCGGGTGGCCGCCGCATTCGTCGAAAGTGACGTTTTGCAGCTGTCTTCTCGCACTTTTTCTGCAGAATGTTGCTTTCGGCGCGTCACCGCAAGTGCTTCCGGCTGCTCCTCAACACCCACCACCGCGGCCAGATACGACAGGTACCCGGGCACCAGCGGCACCACACACGGCGAAGCGAACGACACCAATCCGGCCAGCACGGAGACACCCAGCGCCACCAACACCGGACCCGCTGCAGCGATTTCGGCGAAGCCGGTCACGTCTTGGGCTCCGGTTCGGCGGTCAGCCTTTCCACCACCGGCTGCAGATCCTCGGCGAGCAGTTCGCGCAGGAACACCGCAGCGACCCGATGCTGGCGGTCAAGCACCACGGTCGACGGGATGACGGTGGTCGGGTACTTGCCGCCGAAGGCGATCATGGTGCGCATCGGCGGGTCGTAGATCGACGGGAACGTGATCCTGCGGTCGACGATGAAATCCCGGGCGGCGTCGCGGTTGTTGTCTCGCACGTCGATGCCCAGAAACGCGACACCCTGCCCGCGGGTGGCGTCATACACCGTCTGCAGCTGGGTGATCTCGGTGCGGCACGGTCCGCACCATTGGCCCCACACGTTGATCACCACGACCTTGCCGGCGAAGTCGTCCAGAGAGATCGTCTTGGCCGGGTCCATCAGGTCAGGGCCTGCCAACGGGCCTGGGCGGCCGCGACTTTCGGGCGGGTCGTAGAAGATGTCGGTCTTGCCGCCTGGCGCGACGAATTCGAAGGTGCCGCCTTGCGCGACGGCGTCGTTACCGGTGGAGCATCCGGCAAGCGCGACCATTGCCGCGCCGGCCAAGATGACCACCAGCCGCTTCACAACCCGGCCAGCTCCGAATAACCCCAGCCGACGTAGGTGTCCCCATGGAAGTAGAAGGACGTCAGCGAGGCCAGGTTGCACAGTCGTCGGGTCGGAAAGTGATGCAACGGCTTGCCCGTCATGGACCGCCGCAGGGTTTCGACCGGCAGCTGATGACTGACACACACCGCCTCGTGGCCGGCGGCCTTGATCCGTGCGCGGTCCAACGCTGCTGTCATCCGCGCCGCGATCTCCACATAGGGCTCGCCCCATGTCGGCGTGCGCGGGTTCCGCAGATGCCACCAGTTGCGCGGGTCGCGCAGTGCGCCGTCACCTGGCGAGACACGTTGACCCTGAAAGATGTTGGTCGATTCGATCAGCTCATCGTCGGTGTCGATCGGCAGTTTGTGGGCCTCCGCAATTGGGGTCGCGGTCTCCTGCGCGCGTTCCAGCGGGGAGGCGACCACGTACACGATGTCGCGGTGCGCCAGCCAGCCGGCGACCGCCTGCGCCTGCGCTCGGCCCCTGTCCGACAGGTGATAGTCAGGCAGCCGACCGTAGAGGATCTTGTCGGGGTTGTGCACCTCGCCGTGCCGCATCACATGCACGATCGTCTTCTCGGTCATGCGGGCTTTGTCGCTTCCACGGCGGCACGCGCTGCGCCAGGCAGGGCGGCGGCGATGTGGTCGAACGCATCGTCATCCAAAGCGGTTGACACGAACCATGTTTCGAATGCGCTCGGCGGTGGGTAGACGCCGGCGTCGAGCAAGCCGTGGAAGAACGCCGGGAAGCGCCACGTCTCGGTCGCGCGTGCCGACGCGAAGTCCGTCACCGGCTGATCGCTGAAGAAGACCGACAGCATGTTCCCGGCGCGTTGAACTTGGTGCGCCACACCGGCATCCGTCAACGCCCCCGAGAGCAAGCCGGCCAGCCGGTCGGCGTTGGCGTCAAGGCGCGCGTACGCTGCGTCGTCGGCCGCACGGAGCGTCGCCAATCCAGCCGCCATCGCGACGGGATTTCCCGACAGCGTGCCCGCCTGGTACACGGGGCCGAGGGGGGCCAGCCGCTCCATCACTTCCGCGCGGCCGCCGAACGCCGCGGCGGGCAGCCCACCGCTCATCACCTTGCCGAAGGTGAAAAGGTCTGCAGCGACGGGATCGACGCCGTACCAACCGGATCGGCTGACGCGGAAACCGGTCATCACCTCGTCGGAGATCAGCAGCGCGCCGTGTTCGGCGGTGATGCGGCGCAGCGCTTCGTTGAAGCCGGGCAGCGGCGCGACGGTGCCCATGTTTCCGGGGCTGGCCTCGGTGATGATGCAGGCGATCTCGTCGCCGAACCGGGCGAAGGCATCCTCGACGGCGGGAATGTTGTTGTACGGCAACACGATTGTGTCGGCTGTGGCAGCGCCGGTGACGCCTGGCGAGGACGGCAGCCCCAGCGTCGCGACGCCCGAGCCTGCGTCGGCAAGCAACGCGTCGCTGTGGCCGTGGTAGCACCCCGAGAACTTGATGATCTTGGCGCGTCCGGTGTAGCCGCGGGCCAGCCGGATCGCGCTCATGGTGGCCTCGGTGCCCGAGTTGACCAGCCGAATCCGTTCGACCGGGGCGACGCGGCCGATGATCTCCTTGGCCAGCTCGGTCTCCGACGGTGTGGGGGCGCCGAAGGACAGGCCGTCGGCCGCGACGCGCTGCACGGCGGCGACGACGTCGGGGTGGGCGTGGCCGAGGATCATCGGGCCCCACGAGCAGACCAGGTCGACGTACCGGTTGCCGTCGGCGTCGGTCAGCCAGCAGCCCTTGGCAGAGGTGATGAAGCGCGGGGTGCCGCCGACCGAGGAGAACGCACGCACCGGCGAGTTCACGCCACCGGGGATGACCGCGCATGCGTCGGCGAAGAGCTTCGCGGAATCGTCGGTGCTGCGCATGGCCACCAGTGTCCCAGCCGCGCTCCGGGCGTCAACTACAGGGTGTAGTGGCTGGCACAACGGGCGCGACCCAGCGCTGACTAAGGCCACACCAGCCACTTCAGTATCGCGATTTGAGTAGTCCGCCGGCTTGTCAGCGACTGCTACGACTTCGGCGTGACGACGAACACCGGGTGGTCGGCCTCGCGGGGCAGCCTGCGGAAGTAGCCCTCCACGGCGCGACCGGCCTTCTCACGGTAGGCGGTGAGGATCGCCTGTCGGTCCTCCTCGGGGATCTCGCGGGCGACATATGCCGTCGACCCGATCTTGGCGTTGGGGTCCGCGCGCAGGTTCTTCACCCAGTCGGACTCGCCGCGCGTCGACACCACGTACATGGTCCCGTCAACCTCGACCGGGATGACCGGGACCTCCTGAGACTGCTTGCTCCTACGCTGGGTCACGGTCAGCTTTTCCGTATTGCTCATGCCAGTCGCCATCGCGATCTTGTTGAACACCGCGCGGGTGAACCACGGAGGCTTGAGGTACGCCATGACCACGAGTTTGATGGTTTTCATGCAGCTTCCGCAATGGCTGGCGCGGTTCAATCGCCACGTCACCAACCCGATCCAGCGGCTGTGGGCAGGCTGGGCGCCGACGACGGGGTCGCCATCCTGTTGACGTACGGCCCGAACCGGGACTGGCTCAAGAACATCGTGTCAGCGGGCGGGGGCCAGATGCGGCGCTACGGCAAGACGCTCGCACTGACCGATCCGCGCGTGATGCCCAAGGCCGAAGCGGCGCCGTTGGTCACGGGCGTGTGGCGGCCGCTGTTCTTGGTGCTGCCGTTCGAGCAAGCGGTGGTGTTCAAGCGCGCCAGCTGAAGCCCCGTGCGGTGTCAGACTCTGATCACCGACACCGTGCCGTCAAACTGGTTGGTGACGTAGAGGCGGGTGCCGTCCGGGCTGACGGCCACACCCTCAGGACCGTTGCCCACGGCGATCGTGTCGATGACGGTGTTGGTGGCGGTGTAGATCACCGAGACCGTGTCGGTGCTGCCGTTAGCGACATAGACGCGAGTACCGTCTGGGCTGACCGCCACGCCCTTGGGCTCGCCGCCGACGGCTATCGTGTCGATGACGGTGTTGGTGGCGGTGTCGATCACCGACACCGTGCCATCGAGGTCGGTGACATAGACGTGGTCGCCGTCTGAACTGACCGCCATCCCCGCCGAGTCATCGCCAACGGCAATTGTTTTCGTGACGGTGTTGGATCCGGTGTCGATCACCGAAATCGTGTCGTCGCCGAGGTTGGCGACGTAGACGTGGTCG
>NZ_DASSCY010000267.1:0-14106 GCF_035697385.1 Mycobacterium sp.
GGCCCAACCCCACAGTTGCGTCGGGGCGGGGCGGATCTAGCAAATAGGGGTCCCCACCAGGTCGTGTGGGGGTTCGGTCACAATGTGACCTCAGACGAGTGTTGCGGCTCGTGGGCGTAAGCTACAGTGACTCAAGCCACAGGCGGGTGGCGTGTGGCGGGGACCAGGCATTGGCGGAAGGATCGCGCGTGGGCATCGGAATTCAGGTTGAGGGACTGACCAAGTCCTTCGGGCCCCAGCGAATTTGGGAAGACGTCACCCTGGACGTCCCTGAGGGCGAGGTCAGCGTTCTGCTGGGCCCCTCGGGTACGGGCAAGTCGGTGT
Organism: Mycobacterium sp.; assembly: GCF_035697385.1. Taxonomy (GTDB): domain Bacteria; phylum Actinomycetota; class Actinomycetes; order Mycobacteriales; family Mycobacteriaceae; genus Mycobacterium. Next base: position 325 of record NZ_DASSCY010000267.1, read on the forward strand.
TCCTGAAGTCCCTGATCGGGCTGCTGCGCCCGGAGCGCGGCAAGATCATTGTCGACGGCACGAACATCATCGAATGCACGGCCAAGGAGCTCTACGAGATCCGCACGCTGTTCGGGGTGATGTTCCAGGATGGTGCGCTGTTCGGCTCGATGAGCCTGTATGACAACACTGCTTTCCCGCTTCGTGAGCACACGAAGAAGAAGGAAAGCGAGATCCGCAACATCGTCATGGAGAAGCTCGACCTGGTCGGCCTGACCGGTGATGAGAACAAGTTCCCCGGCGAGATCTCCGGCGGTATGCGCAAGCGTGCCGGGCTGGCCCGCTCACTGGTGCTGGATCCACAGATCATCTTGTGCGACGAGCCCGACTCCGGCCTTGACCCGGTCCGTACCGCGTATCTGTCGCAGCTGTTGATCGACATCAACGCGCAGATCGACTGCACGATCCTGATCGTCACGCACAACATCAACATCGCCCGCACGGTGCCCGACAACATCGGCATGTTGTTCCGCAAGCACCTGGTGATGTTCGGTCCCCGAGAGGTGCTGCTGACCTCCGATGAGCCCGTCGTTCGGCAGTTCCTCAACGGCCGCCGCGTCGGGCCGATCGGTATGTCGGAGGAAAAGGACGAGGCGACGATGGCCGAAGAGCAGGCCATGGTCGACGCCGGTCACCACGACGGCGGTGTCGAGGAGATCGAAGGTGTGCCGCCGCAGATCATCGCCACCCCCGGTCTGCCCGAGCGCCAAGCTGTCGGCCGCCGCCAGGCGCGGGTCCGCGAGATTCTGCACACGCTGCCGCCGGCCGCGCAGGAAGCGATTCGCGACGACCTCGAGGGCACGCACAAGTACGCCGCCCACTCGATTCCCGACGCGGAGACCGCGCGCCATCGCACCGCCGAGGACGACACGGACACCGCGTCTATCCCGGTAACGCGCGAGAGGTAACGCGGCGTGGGCGTCGATGAGCGCTTGCGCGAAGAGTGACGACGCAGGCGCACAAGCCGACGTTCTGCCGGATCTGCGAGCCGCTGTGCGGCATGGTCGCAACCGTCGACGACGGTCGGCTGGTCGCACTGCGTCCCGATAAAGACCACCCGCTTTCGGCTGGGTTCGCCTGCCAGAAGGGCATCGCCTTCACCGAGGTCGTCAACGACCCCGATCGCGTCACCACCCCGCTGCGCCGGACCTCCGATGGCTTTGAGCCCGTCAGCTGGGACGAGGCGATGGCCGACATCGCCGACAGGCTGGCCGGCATCCATCGCAAGCACGGATCGGGTGCTATCGGCTGGTACTACGGCAACCCGGGCGCGTTCAGCTATTCGCACACCCTGAGCCTGTCGATGTTCATGGCCGGGTTCGGCCCGCGCCTTCACGTTTTCACCGCGGGCTCCCAGGACGTCAACAACCGCTTCGTGGCCAGCCAGCTGCTCTACGGTTCGCCGCTGGCACTGCCGATCCCCGACGTGCTGCGCACCGACTTCCTCGTCGTCATCGGCGCGAATCCCGTTGTCTCCCACGGCAGTGTGCTCACCGTGCCGCGGATCAAGGACCGCATGCACGACATCGTCAAGCGCGGCGGCAGGGTGCTGGTCATCGATCCCCGCAGGACCGAAACCGCCGCGCAGTTCGAGTGGCTGGGCATCATTCCCGACGGCGACGCCTATCTCTTGCTGTCGCTACTGCATGTGCTGTTCGGCGAGAACCTCGTCGATCGGGCCCGACTGGCCCGCCAGGCCGAAGGCGGCGTCTGGCTCGAGCAGCTGGCACGGCCGTTCCCGCCCGAGGTCACGGAGGCGCGCACTGGCATCGATCCCGGCACCGTGCGGGCGCTGGCCCGCGACCTGGCGCGTACCCCCCGCGCCGCGGTCTACGGTCGCGTCGGCACCAGCACCGGCCAAAGCGGCACGCTCACAACGTATTTGCTCGATGCGGTCAACCTGGTGGCCGGCAACCTCGACCGACCCGGCGGCAGCATGTTCGGCCGGTTCGGCTTCCCGGGGGAGCGGTGGGCCATGAAGGGTCTGGGCGCGCTGCTGCGGACGATCTATTCGCGTAGGCGGTCTCGCATCGGCGGCTTCCCGTCGGTGCTGATGTCGGAGCCCGCCGGGGTGATGGCCAAGGAGATCACGACGCCGGGGCGCGGACAGGTGCGGGCGCTGCTCGTCAGCGCAGGCAACCCCGTGCTCTCGGTGCCCAACGGCGACGAATTGGAAGAAGCACTCGAGGGGCTGGAGTTGAGCGTCGGCATCGACCTGTACGTCAACGAGACGCTGGCGCACTGCGACTACGTGCTGCCCGCGACGACGATGTATGAGCGCGACGACTTCCCGCTGCAGTTCCAGACGCTGCAGCCCACGCTATTCCGCCAGGCCACCGAGGCCGTCATCGCTCCCGTGGGACAGGCCCGCGCTGAATGGGAAGTCATCGACGACATCACTCGACGGCTGTGGCGCCGCACACCCGGGTTGGCGGCCATAGCGGCGACGCGAAAGGCATTGGCGCTGTTCGGTGTTCGCTTGAGCCCACGGTTGCTCGTCGACGTCGTCATCCGCCTCGGCGAGGGTGGCGACCGGTTCGGCCTGCGGCGCGGTTTGAGCTTCACCAAGCTGACCAACGACCATCCACACGGCACCGTATTAGCACCGAACCTGCGCCACGGGGTGTTGCGCGACACCGTCGTCTACCGCGGACGCCGGGTGCGGCTACGGCACGACGAGATCGCAGCCGAAGTCGAGGCGCTGGCGCACCGGCGTGCGCCCGACGGCTATCCGATGCGGCTGATCGGCATGCGGGAGTCCCGCTCGGAGAATTCGTGGATGCACAACGCGCCGCTGCTGATGCGTGGCGACCGCGTCCAGTGCGCTCGCATACATGTCGACGACGCGGCGGCCGCGAACATCGTCGACGGCGATACGGTCCGCATCACGTCGCAGCACGGACAGATCGAATTGCCGGTGATGGTCACGAAGGACATCGTCGCCGGCGTCGTCGCTGTTCCGCACGGCTGGGGACACAAGGGCACCGGCGGGTGGCGCACCGCCAACGAGGCGGGCGGCGCGAACGTCAATCACTTGATGTCGAGCGCTCCTGAAGACATCGAGAAGCTGGCCGGGATGGCGCATTTGACCGGCGTGCCGGTTCGCGTGGAGCCGGCAGCCTCCTGACACTGGAGGCGTTTTCTGTAAACGGCCACCTGCGCCGACAACTCGCGATACCGTTTCCGCGATCGTCGGACGGGAGAGGTCATGATTGACCGGTTCTTGGTTTGGTTAGGTGCGGTCGTGGTGGCCGCTGGTATGTCGGCGGCGACGTTCGCCGGGGCGGCCCTCGCGGTCGCCGACGATGGCTCGACATCAGGCGCAGGCGGCGCAACGTCATCCGAGTCGTCGAATTCCGCTGGGAGCAACGAAGACTCGGCCAATGACGGGCCAAGCGACAACGAGCCGACAACGAATGACGACGCGGATGACGAGCCGCAGACCGAAAGCCCGGCCACGGCCCCCGACGCGGACGAGGAGGCCACGGACGAGGAGGGCACGGAGGAGGAGACCACCGAAGAGGAGGGCGCCGAAGACGTTTCACCTGGCTCGGATTCGGAGCAGACAGCGGCCGACGCAAAAGCCGAGTCCGACACCGCGGAAACCCTTCAGCCGTCAACCGAAACGGTGAACGCAAAGCCGGCCGACGCCCCCGACAAGCCACTCACCACCGTTACCGAACCCGCCGAGGAGGCGGTCGTCGACGAACCTGCCGAGACGAGCAGCGAACCCGCCACAGCTGAACCGGTTGTCGTCGTCGTTCAAGACGACGCCGCCGACATCCCGGAGGCCGCCGTCACCGAGATGGCGTTCGCGGCGACATCGAACGCGCTCGCGCCCACCGCCGCAGCACCTCAGGCGCCGTCGCTGATCAACGTGATCGGCACGCTCATCTTCAACCTCTATTCGTTCGCGACGCGAGTCTTCGGGGGGCCGCCGGTCCTTCCGCCAGGGAGCACGGTGACGGTGCGACAGTCGACATTGCACATCGACTGCGGCGACGGCTACGACGTGCCCGCGGACTGGTACATCCCCGCGACCGGCGCGGAACCGCCGACGAGGATGATCTATCTGCAGCACGGGTTCCTCGCCGCCGGTCCGTGGTACAGCTACACCGCGGCGGCCCTCGCCGAGCAGACGAACAGCATCGTCGTCGCGCCGTCGATCACGTCGAACTTCTTCGCGTGCGACGCCTGCTGGCTCGGTGCGGCGCCGATGCAGGAGGCGGTCGCTGATCTCTTCCTGGACAGCAACACGGCCCTCGCCGACAGCGCGCTCGCGGCCGGGTACACCGGGGCGCTGCCGGATCGCGTCGTCCTTGTCGGGCACTCACTGGGTGGCGGTCTGGTCGCGGCCACGGCCGGTTACATGGTCGACAACAACACGATCGACCGTCTGGCAGGCGTGGTCATGCTGGACGGCGTCGGAATGAACAACGCGGTGCCCACCGGGTTGGCCAAGATCCCCGACTCGCTTCTGATCTACCAACTGGCCGCGCCCTCGTACTTCTGGAACCAGTTCGGCGCCGCAAGCGAGGCGTTGGTCCAGGAGCGGCCCGATCGGTTTGTCGGTGTCGTGCTGGAGGGCGGCTCACACGTCGATGCGATGCAGGGCGGCAACCCGCTGATCCAGTTCGGGCAAGAACTGGTTGCCGGCTTCACACAGCCGCAGAACGTCGCGGCCGCAAAGATCCTCATGGTCGGCTGGATCAACGACATGTTCGCCGGAACCCAGGACGAGGGTATCTACGCGCAGCCCGGCGACGTGTTCACGATCAACACCCCTGCCGGACAGGCCACCGCACAAGCGCTGCCTTCCTCCCTGACCAAGCCGTTCCTGTTGAACGTGCTGCAACCGTTCGTGACGGCGGTGATGGGCTTCTTCACGTTCGAACCGACGTGCGTCGCCGAGTCGATGGCTACCGCCCGCTGCACGGGTTCGATGGCCGCTTGACACAATCAGCGCTCTGTGTAATTCGTCCCCAAGTCAAAGAACCCCGGCTACTGTTTGCTGCGTCGGGGGATGGGAGACGGCATGGCCTGCCGGTTCGTGGTGTGGGTGAGTGCGGGCATTCTGACTGCTGGGCTGTCTGCGGCGTTGATCGCCGGGGCCGGCGTCGCTGCCGCCGAGACTGAGAATGGGTCGGACGCCGGCGGCGCGACGTCGTCTGAGTCAACAAATTCGACTGCAGACGAACCGAATTCGACCAAAGACGATGAAGCCGCGGATCCCGAACCGACAGATGACGCCGCCGACGATACCGGCGACCCAGCAGACGGCCCCGATGTCGTGGATCCGGCAGAACCGGCCGACGACGACGACCTTCCGGCGACGTCCGATCCGACCGCGCCGTCCGACGAGCCGACCGAGTTGCCTGAGGACCCGGTAGCCCAGCTGCCGGCCGACGAAACAGAGAAGCGTGTGTCGAACGACCACACGACTGCGGGATCCGAAATCGATGAGACGGTCGTAAACGGGCTCGACGAGGCGGCCGTGACGACTGAGCCGGACATCAAAGAGGAACAACCCGTCGCCGAAGCGAAGGCAACGCAGGAAACCACAGCCGAACCCGAGACGGCGTCGGTTCCTGAAGTTCCCGTGGTGCCAACCGTCACCGAATCTGTGGACTCCGTCGTCACGGCGCTCGCATTCGCGGCCCCGGAGCCAGCGGCCGCCGCCGCGCCCGCGGGACCGACCCTGATCAACGTCATCGGGACGCTCTTCTTCAGCGTGTTCGACTTCGTGGTGAAGCTGGTCGAGGGTCCGCCAGTGATTCCGCCCGGCGCCAACGTAACGGTGGGCCGGTCCTCCCTGCGCATCGACTGCGGGGACGGCTACTTCACGGACGCGGACTGGTACTTCCCCACGGAAGGCGAACCGGACAAGCTCATCTACCTGCAGCACGGCGCCTTCGCTCGAGCGGGCCTGTACAACGTCACGGCGGCGGAGTTGGCCGAGCGCAACAATGCCATCGTCGTCGCACCGTCGATCACCACGAACTTCTTCGCGTGCGACGGATGCACGCTCAGCGGCGAACAGATGCACGCAGCTGTCGCCAAACTGTTCCTTGAAGACCGCGCAGCGATGCTCGCAAGTGCACAGGCGGCCGGCTTCACGGGAACTTCATTGCCGCAGCGTTTCGTCCTCGCCGGACATTCGGGTGGCGGCCAAACCGCCGGTGGCGCGGCGGGCTATTACGCTCAGTTCGCCCCGGCCGATCGGCTGCACGACATGGCCGGGGTTCTCCTGCTCGACACCTCGCATGTGGGTGGAGCGATCGAGCGCGGCGTGGGCAAGATTCCGCTCGACATCCCCGTCTATCACATCGCAGCCGCCCCGGCTGTGCTGAACACCTACGGCGGGATCAACGAGGTGTTGGCAAGGGTGCGGCCGGGATTCGTCGGCGTCCAGTTGATTGGCGGCGTTCATGCGGATGCGTGGCAGTCCACCAACGCGTTCGCCGAGTTCATCGTCGGCCTTGGCACCGGTTTCCCGACGCCGCAGAACGTCGAGGCCGTCCAGGTCGTCACGCAGGGTTGGATCAGCGACTGGTTCAACAACACGCACACCGACGAGTTCTACGGTGACCGTGGCGACGTGATCCCGATCGAGACGCCAGCCGGGCTCGCGCAGGCTTATGTGATTCCCGGACCGGCGCCCCAGCTCACGATCATCGACTACATCCTCAAGGCGCTCATCGAATCGACGGCGATCCTCAGTCAGTTCAGCGGGAACTGCGCAGCTGACCCCGGTACTGCATCGACGCTTGGCGCAGAGACGCTGAAAGGCGCATGCACAGCTTCAGGAGTGAGCTAACGGGGGCACCACCCCAATCGTCGGACAGGAGTCGGTATGACGGATCGGTTTTCGCTTTGGTTGGGTGCGGGTGTTGTCACGGCGGGCGTTTCTGCGGCGACCATCGCCGGCGCCGGCCTCGCGGCCGCAGACGATGGCTCGGCGGCGGGTACCGGCGAGAAGACCACCTCTGAATCGTCGAATTCCCCTGGGGCGAAACCAGATTCCAACGACGACGGGCCTGCGGCGGGCGGCTCCGGTGTTGAGTCGGACGACCCGACGGACGCCGACGATCCCGGTGACGGCACGGGTGACGAACCGAACGACGCGGACGTAGCCAACGACCGCGACGAGGCAACCAACAAACGCCGCGACAATGACCGGTCGACGCAAAACGAGCAGCCCGGCCCGCAGGACGGGCGCTCGGCTCAACCCGCTGTCGACACGGTCGAGTCGAGCACTGAAACGGTGGATGAGCAGTCAGCGCTCGAGGAGGCGAGCGATCCGCTGGATCAGCCACAGCCCGTCCCCGACGAGGTCACCATCACGGAGACACCGGTGGCCGAGTCCGATGCGCAGGGCGACGCAGGACCGATGTCCGGGCCGGAGAAGCCCGACATCGTCCAGACCCTCGCCGGCGCGGTGTCGTCGATAGTCACCACACTGCTGAACCCGTTCGCCACGAGCACCGCGCCGCAGGTGCCCGCCGCGCAGCCGCAGATGTGGACGCTGGCGGCAGCGGCACGACGCGAGTTCGAGACCGGTGCCGTGTCGCCGTCGCTGGCCGAAGAAGTTGCGCCCATTGAGAACTCATTGACGTATACCCCCGGACCAACGTTCTTCGACCAGATCTCCCTGGTGGTGCACGAGGTCTTCCGGGTGATCACCAAGATCACCGGTGTGAACGTCTACGCCACCATTGGCGGGTTGCTGGCCAGCGACAGCCCGCCGTTCTTCCTGACGTTCGGGTTGGATACGCGGCAGACGGTGTACACGCCGGACGACGGCGCCGAGTGGCGGGTGTGGGAGTTTCATCCGCCCAACCCGACCGGGAAGACCGTGGTCGCACTGCACGGCGGGGGGTTTGTACTCGAGCCCCAACTACTGCACTGGATCGACTACACCAACATGGCCCGTGAGACCGGCGCCACCGTGGTCGTGCCCTTGTACCCGTTGGCGACGACCGAGGCGGGCCGGGCCACCGTCGTCATCCCCGCCGCGGCGGACTTCATCTCTCACCAGATCGAGTTGAACGGCGCCGAGAACGTCAGCGTGTACGGCGACTCGGCGGGCAGCCTCATCGCGATGTCTGCGGTGCGAGAGTTGTTGCTCGCCGGCAAGCCGGTGCCCTCGAGCATGGTGCTCGTGTCCATGGTGGCCGATTCCTCATTGCAGAACCCGGACATCCGCAACGTCGACGATCCGATGTTCGACCTCGACAATCTCGATGCGTGGGACTCCCATTGGTACGACGGCATCACCGATCGACGAGATCCGCTCGTCAGTCCGTTGTTCTTCGAGGCCGAGGTCCTCGAGGGATTGCCCCCGACCACGATCTACGTCGGGGAGCGAGAGATTCTGTATCCCGACACCCTGCTTTTACACCAGCGGGCAGTCGAGGAGGGCGCGCCGATATCGGTGGTGGTCGGCACAGGGCAGATTCACGACTGGCCGCTGACCGGCTTGCCGATCTACTCCCAGACGGTGGCGGTGCGTCCCGACGTCTACCGCAAGCTGGGGCTTACCGCGGCGCCGCAAAGCGCGATTTGACGAAAGAACTCCACACCAAACACCGCGTTATCTCTTGACGGAAGGCCACAAACGAGCCAGTCTGTTGGGCAGCATGTATGCACGGGTTGAGGACGCCAGCCAGCGCCCGGTTTTCCCTAGCATGCGGTTGGATCGTGGATGTTGAGGAATACGCCGTCCTGCGGTACTGTTGGACGTTGCGCTGGCTGCATCCTGCCCACTAAAACCCGCACCTGACACCGATGTCCTGGCCTGAGCTCCGCTCAGTGACCTAGTCGCGTGCCGTGCGTACGGGAGGGCTTGGGCTTGATAAAGCCAGCCGAACCGACGCAGATATAGCGACGAAATGGAACCGGCACCCCGGCTTTCCAGAAGTCGCATGAGGTGCTGGAAGGATGCATCTTGGCAGGGTCCCGCCCCAACAAGTCCGCAGTAGCTACCACCAATAACTCCGTCCCAGGAGCACCCAACCGAATTTCATTTGCCAAGCTCCGTGAACCGCTCGAGGTTCCGGGGCTTCTCGACGTGCAAACAGAGTCTTTCGAATGGTTGATCGGCTCGGACCGTTGGCGTCAGAACGCCAAGGGTCGCGGTGAAGTCACCCCGGTCGGCGGCCTCGAAGAGGTGCTCGCCGAGCTCTCGCCCATCGAGGACTTTTCCGGCTCGATGTCGCTGTCCTTCTCCGATCCGCGCTTCGACGAGGTGAAGGCCCCGGTCGACGAGTGCAAAGACAAGGACATGACGTACGCGGCCCCGCTGTTCGTCACGGCCGAGTTCATCAACAACAACACCGGTGAGATCAAGAGCCAGACGGTCTTCATGGGTGACTTCCCGATGATGACCGAGAAGGGCACCTTCATCATCAACGGCACCGAGCGTGTCGTGGTGTCCCAGCTGGTCCGGTCGCCGGGTGTGTACTTCGACGAGTCGATCGACAAGTCCACCGAGAAGACGCTGCACAGCGTCAAGGTGATCCCCGGTCGCGGTGCCTGGCTGGAGTTCGACGTCGACAAGCGCGACACCGTCGGTGTGCGCATCGACCGCAAGCGCCGTCAGCCGGTCACCGTGCTGCTCAAGGCGCTCGGGTGGACCAGCGAGCAGATCACGGAGCGGTTCGGCTTCTCCGAGATCATGATGGGCACGCTCGAGAAGGACAACACCGCAGGCACCGACGAGGCGCTGCTGGACATCTACCGGAAGCTGCGCCCAGGCGAACCGCCCACCAAGGAGTCCGCGCAGACCCTGCTCGAGAACCTGTTCTTCAAGGAGAAGCGCTACGACCTGGCCCGCGTCGGCCGCTACAAGGTCAACAAGAAGCTCGGCGTGCACGTCGGGGAGCCGATCACCAGCTCGACGCTGACCGAAGAAGACGTCGTCGCCACCATCGAATACTTGGTGCGGCTGCACGAGGGCCAGACCAGCATGACGGTGCCCGGCGGCGTCGAGGTTCCCGTCGAGGTCGACGACATCGACCACTTCGGCAACCGTCGCCTGCGCACGGTCGGTGAGCTGATCCAGAACCAGATCCGGGTCGGCCTTTCCCGCATGGAGCGCGTCGTGCGCGAGCGCATGACGACTCAGGACGTCGAGGCGATCACGCCGCAGACCCTGATCAACATCCGTCCCGTCGTGGCGGCGATCAAGGAGTTCTTCGGCACCAGCCAGCTGAGCCAGTTCATGGACCAGAACAACCCGCTGTCGGGTCTGACCCACAAGCGCCGCCTATCGGCGCTGGGCCCCGGCGGTCTGTCCCGTGAGCGCGCCGGCCTCGAGGTTCGCGACGTGCACTCCAGCCACTACGGCCGGATGTGTCCGATCGAGACGCCGGAAGGCCCGAACATCGGCCTGATCGGTTCGCTTTCGGTGTACGCGCGGGTGAACCCGTTCGGCTTCATCGAGACGCCCTACCGCAAGGTCAACAACGGTGTGGTCAGCGACGACATCGAGTACCTGACCGCCGACGAGGAGGACCGCCACGTCGTGGCGCAGGCCAACTCGCCGATCGACGACAACGGCAGCTTCCTCGAGGAGCGCGTCCTGGTTCGCCGAAAGGGTGGCGAGGTCGAGTACGTCTCCTCGACCGAGGTCGACTACATGGACGTCTCGCCGCGCCAGATGGTCTCGGTCGCGACGGCGATGATTCCGTTCCTCGAGCACGACGACGCCAACCGTGCCCTGATGGGTGCCAACATGCAGCGCCAGGCGGTTCCGCTGGTGCGTAGCGAGGCCCCGTTGGTCGGCACCGGTATGGAGCTGCGCGCCGCCATCGACGCCGGCGACGTCGTCGTCGCCGACAAGGCGGGCGTCATCGAAGAGGTCTCCGCCGACTACATCACCGTGATGGCCGACGACGGCACCCGGCACACCTACCGGATGCGCAAGTTCGCTCGCTCCAACCACGGCACCTGCGCCAACCAGCGGCCCATCGTGGACGCCGGCGAGCGGGTGGAGTCCGGTCAGGTCATCGCCGACGGGCCATGCACCGAGAACGGTGAAATGGCGCTCGGCAAGAACCTGCTCGTGGCGATCATGCCGTGGGAAGGCCACAACTACGAAGACGCGATCATCCTCTCCAACCGTCTGGTCGAAGAGGACGTGCTCACCTCGATTCACATCGAGGAGCACGAGATCGACGCCCGCGACACCAAGCTGGGCGCCGAGGAGATCACCCGGGACATCCCGAACGTCTCCGATGAGGTGCTGGCTGACCTCGACGAGCGCGGCATCGTCCGCATCGGTGCCGAGGTCCGCGACGGCGACATCCTGGTCGGCAAGGTCACCCCGAAGGGCGAGACCGAGCTGACCCCGGAGGAGCGGCTGCTGCGTGCCATCTTCGGTGAGAAGGCACGCGAGGTCCGCGACACGTCGCTGAAGGTTCCGCACGGCGAGTCCGGCAAGGTCATCGGCATCCGGGTGTTCTCCCGCGAGGATGACGACGAACTGCCCGCCGGTGTCAACGAGCTGGTCCGGGTTTACGTCGCGCAGAAGCGCAAGATCTCCGACGGCGACAAGCTGGCCGGACGCCACGGCAACAAGGGCGTCATCGGCAAGATCCTGCCCGTCGAGGACATGCCGTTCCTGCCTGACGGAACGCCGGTCGACATCATCCTGAACACCCACGGTGTGCCGCGACGGATGAACATCGGCCAGATCCTGGAGACCCACCTGGGGTGGGTGGCCAAGAGCGGCTGGAAGGTCGACGGTTCACCCGAATGGGCGAGCAAATTGCCCGAGGCGCTGCTCGAGTCGGAGCCGGGAAGCATCGTGTCGACGCCTGTGTTCGACGGTGCCCGCGAAGAGGAACTGCAGGGACTGCTGTCCTCGACGCTGCCCAACCGCGATGGCGACACACTCGTCAACGCGGACGGCAAGGCCATGATGTTCGACGGCCGGTCCGGCGAACCGTTCCCGTACCCGGTGACGGTCGGCTACATGTACATCCTCAAGCTGCACCACTTGGTGGACGACAAGATCCACGCCCGCTCCACCGGCCCGTACTCGATGATCACCCAGCAGCCGCTGGGCGGTAAGGCGCAGTTCGGTGGCCAGCGGTTCGGTGAGATGGAGTGCTGGGCCATGCAGGCCTACGGCGCGGCGTACACGCTGCAGGAGCTGTTGACCATCAAGTCCGACGACACCGTCGGCCGGGTCAAGGTGTACGAGGCGATCGTCAAGGGCGAGAACATCCCAGAGCCGGGCATTCCGGAGTCGTTCAAGGTGCTTCTCAAGGAACTGCAGTCGCTGTGCCTCAACGTCGAAGTGCTGTCGAGTGACGGCGCGGCGATCGAGATGCGCGACGGCGACGACGAGGACCTGGAGCGCGCTGCTGCAAACCTGGGAATCAACCTGTCGCGCAACGAATCTGCTTCTGTTGAGGATTTGGCCTGACGGCCTTAGTTACTAAACCCGAAAGGGGAAAGGGAGTTACGTGCTAGACGTCAACTTCTTCGATGAACTCCGCATCGGTCTTGCCACCGCGGACGACATCCGCAATTGGTCCTTCGGCGAGGTCAAGAAGCCGGAGACCATCAACTACCGCACGCTCAAGCCAGAGAAGGACGGCCTGTTCTGCGAGAAGATCTTCGGACCGACTCGCGACTGGGAGTGCTACTGCGGCAAGTACAAGCGCGTCCGCTTCAAGGGCATCATCTGCGAGCGCTGCGGCGTCGAGGTCACTCGCGCCAAGGTGCGTCGTGAGCGGATGGGCCACATCGAGCTGGCCGCGCCCGTCACGCACATCTGGTACTTCAAGGGTGTGCCCTCGCGTCTGGGCTACCTGTTGGACCTGGCGCCGAAGGATCTCGAGAAGATCATCTACTTCGCGGCCTACGTCATCACCGCAGTGGACGACGAGATGCGGCACAACGAGCTGTCGACGCTCGAAGCCGAGATGGTCGTCGAGAAGAAGGCCGTCGAGGATCAGCGTGACGCCGATCTGGAGGCGCGGGCGCAGAAGCTCGAGGCCGACATGAAGGAGCTCGAGGACGAGGGCGCCAAGTCCGACGTCAAGCGCAAGGTGCGTGACGGCGGCGAGCGGGAGATGCGTCAGCTTCGCGACCGTGCCCAGCGTGAGCTGGACCGGCTCGACGAGATCTGGACCACCTTCACCAAGCTGGCCCCCAAGCAGCTGATCGTCGACGAGGTGCTCTACCGCGAGCTCGTCGACCGCTACGGCGAGTACTTCCAGGGCGCCATGGGCGCGGAGTCGATCAAGAAGCTCATCGAGAACTTCGACATCGACGCCGAGGCCGAGTCGCTGCGCGACACCATCAAGAACGGCAAGGGCCAGAAGAAGCTTCGCGCGTTGAAGCGGCTCAAGGTCGTCGCAGCGTTCCAGAGCAACAGCAACTCGCCGATGGGCATGGTGCTCGACGCGGTTCCGGTGATCCCGCCGGAGCTGCGCCCGATGGTGCAGCTCGACGGTGGCCGCTTCGCCACCTCGGACCTCAACGATCTGTACCGCCGCGTCATCAACCGCAACAACCGGCTGAAGCGACTCATCGATCTGGGCGCGCCCGAGATCATCGTCAACAACGAGAAGCGGATGCTTCAGGAGTCGGTGGATGCGCTGTTCGACAACGGCCGCCGCGGCCGCCCGGTCACCGGGCCGGGCAACCGTCCGCTGAAGTCGCTGTCGGACCTGTTGAAGGGCAAGCAGGGCCGGTTCCGCCAGAACCTGCTCGGTAAGCGTGTCGACT
>NZ_DASSCY010000268.1:0-55848 GCF_035697385.1 Mycobacterium sp.
AACGACCTGAGCAGGCGCTTTGACGGTACACGTTGCGGATATGCGTTCCTCAGTCACGAGGTGCGCTCGGCCAGCTCAGCCAGATGCTTCAGCGAGTTGTCCAGATGCTGCTGATCGAACGGCGGGAATGAAATTTCCTCCCGGATCGCCGGCGGCACGGCCGACCAGTCGTAGGTCAGCGTCACTGCTGTTTGATCCGGCCCGGCCGGCTCGAGGTCGTATCGCCAGATCCATCCGCCGAATTCGAGATTGGCATCGTCGGCACCTTGGCCGGGCAGCCACGCAATGGCGTGCGGCGGGTCGAACACCTCGACACGGTTGGCCACCTCGTAGTTCTTGTCGGCGTAGTTGGGGTTGTTGTAGTACATGGCCATCCGGAAGACCTGCCCCGTCTCGGTGAGCCGCTTGCCGACAAGCGGTTGCCGAACCCAGCCCGTCCCATCGATGGCCTGATGCTTCGACGGGTCTGCCAATACGTCGAACACCTTCTGGGCGGGCGCGTTGATCGTCGTGGCTGCGCTCATGGTTTGTTCAGTCATGCCAGTACAGACTGCGGGTGGCGCGAAAATTCATCGAAACTGCGCACAGATCGTCATTTCAGCGACGATCGCGATCTCACCGCAGTCTCGGCGCCAGGGCGGTTCCGCCACCGGTACACCTGAGCACGCATGGCGGCACCTATTTCTCGAAGCACGGGCTTGGCGGGGCCGTCGCGGACGCCTCGGCAGGCCGCCTTGATCAACCTGGTTGTCGTGAACAGCCCCGACGGGGGAAGCTCGTGGTTGAGCACCCGCAGCAGATCGCGGGTTGCGGTGGGATCGGTGGAAATATCGCGCAGCAGACGCGTGACGACCGGAGTGCACGCGCCAGGAGCACCCATATCCACTGCCAGCCAATACATTTCGTAGGCATCTGCATCTCGCCATCGCCACCACCGCTGGATCTCTCCATCGAGAGTGGTAGACCCAAAGCCCGCTTCGATGGCACCTGCCAGCCGTTCCGCTTGGCGGAACGCGTCGGAGATGCCTTGCGCGGGGGAGAAATCCTTGAAGTGGCCGGCATCGCCGACAAGTACCCAACCGGCACCGGCCGATTGCCGAAAGTAGCCGTGCCAGTTGGTCATCACCCGGATCGGCCCTTCGCGCCGCGCACCCGACAGTAGGTCGGCGAGCTCGGGCCAGCCGGCAAATCCCTTGCTGAAGTTGCGCTCGCGGTCGCTGTGGAACGCCTTCTGGTCGGCGACATCGACCGCGATTCCGGCCATATAGAGGCCCGAGTCTGTCGGGCTCGCAATGAAACCGAGCTTGCCTCGCCGACCCACGCGTAGGTGGCCTTCCCCGTCACTCACGCCGCGGAAGTACGCCCAGGCCGGTAAGCGACCCGGCGGCGTCGACAGGTATTCACCTGCGGCCACCGATTTGGCGATGATCGAGTTGCGTCCGTCGGCACCGACGGTCAACCGTCCGCGTATCGGGCCGTCGTCGGTACATACTCCCGCCACCCGGTTGCCGTCTGTGATGACATCAGTCACCCGGCAGCCGGTTCGAAGGTGCACACCGCTTTCTGCGGCCGCCGCCAGCAGGAGCGCATCCAAGGTCAGCCGCCGCATGCACAGACCCGGAGTGGGAAATTCCGGAGGATCGATCCGGCCGTCGACGCGGACGTCATCGTTAATCAGAGTGAATTTGGTGATCGGCGCCCCGCCCGCCGCATACGCGGAGTCAAGAACGCCGAGCCGATCGAGAATGCTCACCCCGACCGGCTGGATCACATGCGTCGACGGGGTTTCCCGCGGAAATTGCGCTTGGTCAATCAGACATACCTGCAGTCCGGCGCGGGACAGGAAGGTGGCTAACGGTGAGCCCGCGCAGCGCGCACCCACAATGACGACGTCATACGTGTCCATCTGCTCTCCCGTCAAGTCTTACCACTGGTAAGTATGCCTTCTGGTGTGGGAACTTATCAATGGTCAGATTGACGGGTAACTTGGATGCCGTGACGACCGATGCGAGCGCACCGCCGCCCTACCACCACGGAAACCTCCGACCGGTAGCGGTCGCGGCGGCAGTGGAAGAGGTGGAGACTGTCGGCGTTGCCGGGGTGAGTATGCGACGTATCGCGAGGCGTGCCGGGGTCTCGCACGCTGCGCTCGCCTACCAATTCGGCGACAAGACGGGCATCTTCACGGCGGTAGCCGCCGACGGATTTCGTCTTGCGGCAGAAATGATCGGCTCCGCGGCGACCGGGGCGGCGGGCTTTCTGCTCGGCGGGCTGAAGTACGTGGAGTTCGGCCTCACTCACCCCGGCCATTTCGAGGTGATGTTCCGTCCCTATCTCTATCGCGGTGACGATCCGGACCTCGCGTCCGCGCGTGACGCGGCATTCGATCTGCTGTACAGCAGCGCTCGCGCCAGTCTGGCCGCCGGATCCGATCACGTCACCGATGAGGAGGTCGCGGGTCTCGTCGTCGCCGGGTGGTCGTTAACTCACGGATTGGCGACCTTGGCGCTCACCGCGAATCTGCGGGATCGGATCGGCGACGACCTCGCGTCGTTCGCCCCTACTCTCATCAACGGAGTTGTCACCCTCGGCAACCTCATCCGACGAGACGGCCTGAACTTGGCGACAACCTAGAGGCCCAGCAGCTCCGGCAGGTCGGCCACCGAGTCGATCACGTGATTCGGCTGCATGGCGAATTCGTCTGCCGCCCAACGATCCAGCGTGTCCTGCCGGAACTTGCCCGTCCGGACCAGCACGCCGACCATCCCGACCACCTGCGCCGCAAGCACGTCGTTGTTGAGATCGTCGCCGACCATGTACATCTCGTCGGGCTCCACACCAAGGCGCCCCGCGGCGGCCAGGAATCCCTCGGGGGCCGGCTTGCCGACAGCCGTGGCTTTGCGGCCCGACGTCTCCTCCATCCCGATCAGGTACATGCCGGTGTCCACGCGCAGCCCGTCCGTGGTGGTCCACGCGGTACTCCGGTGCATCGCGACGACAGGCACGCCCTGGGCCATCCAGTCGTAAACCCACGACAGCGTCAGATGGCTGTACTCCGGGCCCGCGCCGCCGAGCAATACCACATCGGGGGTTTCTGGGGCTTTCGGGCCGCTGAATTCGTTCGAATAGACGATGTCGATGCCCGGCATGTCCTCGGCGATCTGGCCGCTGTTGACCAGGAAACACCGGGCGTCCGGATAGCGGCTGCGGACGTACTCCGCGGTCAGCACCGCCGCCGTGATCACCTCATCGGGCCGCACGGCCATCCCCGCCTCGGTGAGCAACTCGGCGATCTGCACCCGGGTGCGGGTGGTGGTGTTCGTCAGGTACGAGCACGCAATCTGCTTGTCGGCCAACGCCCGCACCGTTTCCGATGCGCCGGGAATCGGCTTCCATGAGGTCACCAGGACGCCATCGATGTCGAACAACACCCCACCGATAGCCATGGCCCGACAGTAAACGGCAAACGTCTCAGCGCAAGTCGGACCCCTCCTGTGCCCACGTGTTGTTGGCCACCCAAGGCGATGCGGCCGCCGCGATCGACCACGCCAGCTCCGCCGGGACGTCGATGACCTGGTAGCGCTTCACCCCCGCGGCGGTGGCCGCGATCAGCGTCGCCACCCCTGCCCGCCGCTGCAGCAGCGTCTGGCGCACCGTCCAGCCGATGATCCCCGCCGCGGCGATGCAGTCGCGGCGTCGTTCGGCGCTACCCGCCCGAGCCACCAGCCACCCGTCGCCCACCCGGTGCCCCAGCGACCGCGCCCTGTCGGCTGCCAGCGCTGCGCAGCACGCCGTCAGCACCACCCATCCCGGCCACACCCAAACCGGCCTCCAACCGATGAACGCCGCCACCAGCAGCACCGCCAAGACGACGGCAGGCACCGCAAGCGCCCTTGTCCATCGCCGTCGCGTCGCCGCGGGGCCGTGTGCACGCAGCGGGCCGCGCACCGCGTCGGGCCTGGCGATCAGGTCTGTCAACACGGCCTCGGCGGTGCCCTTAGGGCAGGGCGGCAGCAGCAGCGACGCCTCACCCGCGCCACCGACACCGGTCATCACTGCATCCAGGCGGGCGCCGCCGAACAGCCTGACCAACAACGGCTCTCGTATCGTGCCGCCGCGTAACCGGCGCATGTCGTAGGTGTGCTGACGCACCCGCACCAGACCGTGCTCGAGATGGAGCACATCGGCATCACGGCGCAGCACCAGGTTCCCGTATGTCACCAGCGACCGCACCACCGACAACATGACCGACGCGAACAACACGACGACCGCCACCACCGCCACGGTTGTGATGACACCGAATCGCTCGGCGGCGTCGCGCCCTGACTGCGCCAGCCGCGAATCTTCCAGTGTCACACCCAATCCCGCTTGATACGCCAGGCCAAACGCGGCGAGGATCATCGCCAGCCCGGTGAAGCTCAGCGGGCTGTAGCGCAGCCACGACGGCTGCCACCGGGCCAGTTCGCGGCCCGGCGAAGTCTGCGAGACCTCCGAGACTGCCAGTGAGTCGGCCAGCAGAATGGCCCGCAGCCGCGACACCTGCTCGGCCCGCACGGCGTCGAGCGAGAACGCTGCGTCAGCCCTGGCCTCCTGCCCGGTGCTCACCCGCAGCACTGCCAGCCCGAGCAGTCGGTGCAAAAGCCTGGCATCGGTGGACACCGACCGAATCCTGTTGCGCGGCACCGACAGAACCTTGCGTTGCAGCACACCAGTCCGCAGTTGCACCTCGTCGGGTGCGATCCGGTACGTCGTGGTGAACCACCGCGCAATGCCGAATCCGACGGTCAGCGCCAGCGCACCGATCGCCCACATCGGGTTGCCGGTCGCCGACCCGAGCACCAGCGACCCGATCAACACCGGGATCTGCCGCAGCACCTCGTGCACCGGATGCACCATCAGCATTCGCGGGCTGAGCCGCTGCCATTCCACGGCGGTCGTCACGTGGCGTCCTCGGCTCCGATCGCGGCGATGTCGGTGAGCTGCGCGACGATCCGGTCGGCGACGTCGGCGTCCAGCGCGACGATGCGCACCGCACCGGCCGACGATGCCGTCGTCACCGTCACATTGGCCAACCCGAACAGTTGATCCAGCGGGCCGCGCTCGGTGTCGACGGTCTGCACCCGCGAGATCGGCGCGATCCTGCGCTCCTGCACCAGCCAGCCGGAGCGGGTGTACACCGCTTTCTGATCGATGTCCCACCGGTGCACGCGGTAGCGCCACAGCGGCACCACGAAGACGAACACGATGATGCCCAGCACCGTGACCGCCGCGGCAACCGCGTGCAGCCATGCGAGGCGACTGTCGAGCAGGAACCACACCAGCTGGCCGATCACCAGCAGCAGCCACGGGATCGCGGCGCCGATCGCCCACACCAGCGGCGCTTTTCGGCTCGGCGGGTTCGCGGGATCGGCCAGCTTCGTCACGCCTGCGACGACGCCTTCTCCAGATGCAAACACTTGTCGACACTGAACAACTTCAACGTTCGCAGCGTCCGGCTCGGGACGAGGTCGGCCACGTCCGCAGTGGCGACGATGGTCGGCGCGTCGACCTCGAGGCGTTCACCATCGGTGACGACGGTGGCCGACCCTGCGGCGAGCACATTGCGCACCCAATCGGCCTGCGTTCCGTAGGGCAGCGCCACCAGGAAGCCGGTCTTGCTCGGCACGAAGTCGACCGGCGTCTGGTACGTCCTTCCCGATTTCCGTCCGACGTGCTCGATCACCGACGTTTGTTCACCGGCAGTGCCTGCGGTTCGGAGCACCCGCGGGTTCGTCACCGAGCGGTTGAAACGCCGGAGCGCATTGATCACAGGCGGAAGCTTCCACCGCATACCGATCACGAACGCTGTCAGCAGCAAAACGATGACACCGGCGATTGCCCCAACAGCCCGTATGGCCATGAAACCTCCCATTCGCGTTCCAGCGTAGGGAACCGCAGGCGCCTTACGCCCTGAGTATGTTGAACCCATGAGTGCCAAATGGACCGCGGCCGACATGCCGGATCAGTCCGACCGGGTTGCCATCGTCACCGGAGCCACCTCCGGTCTTGGATACGACACCGCAGCTGCCCTCGTAGGCAAGGGTGCACAGGTCGTGCTCGCGGTGCGCAATCTCGACAAGGGCAACCAAGCCGTCGACCGCATCAAGGAGGCGAGCCCGAACGCGGTTGTCGCGTTGCAGGAGCTCGACTTGACGTCGCTGGACAGTGTTCGAAAGGCGGCCGACGAATTGCGCGCCGCGTACCCGCGCATCGACTTGCTGATCAACAACGCGGGCGTGATGTACGTGCCGAAGAGAGAAACCACCAAAGACGGCTTCGAAATGCAGTTCGGCACCAACCACCTCGGCCATTTCGCGTTGACCGGGCAGCTGCTCGACAACATGCTGCCGGTCGAAGGCTCACGAGTGGTGACGGTCGCGAGTGTTGGGCACCGGATCATGGCCCGAATCCATTTCGAGGACCCGCAGTTGGAGCGCAAGTACAACCGCGTCGAGGCCTACGGGCAGTCCAAGCTGGCCAACCTGCTGTTCACCTACGAACTTCAGCGGAGGCTCAACGCAAAAGGGACTCCCACCGTCGCACTCGCCGCGCATCCCGGGTTCTCGGACACCGAGCTCATGCGGCACCTACCCGGCTTCATCCCCGACTTCCTCTGGCGCCCTTTCACACAGCCGGCCGACATGGGTGCGCTGCCCACTCTTCGCGCGGCCACCGACCCCGGCGCGCAGGGCGGCCAGTACTACGGACCCGACGGCATCGGAGAATCGACGGGCCATCCGAAAGTCGTTAAGTCAAGCGCACAATCGCATAACGAGGACATCCAGCGCCGGCTGTGGACCATGTCCGAGGAGCTGACCGGCGTCACGTATCCCGTCTGATGCGCTCCGTCGAAGAACACCGGCGCGTCGTCGCCGAGCTGATCACCCGCCGGCCACCGGTCGCCCTGCCGCTTGCCGAGACGCTGGGTCTGGTGCTTGCCGACGATGTCGTCGCGCCGCTGTCGCTGCCGGGCTTCGACAACTCGGCGATGGACGGGTACGCGGTGATGGCCGACGACATCGCCACCGCGACGCCTGAGCAGCCCGTGCTGCTGCCCGTCGCCGAGGACATCCCGGCAGGCCGCACCGACCCCCTCACGCTCAAACCCGGTACGGCACACCGCATTATGACGGGTGCGCCGGTCCCCACAGGTGCCACCGCCGTCATACCGGTCGAGGCCACCGACGGCTCGACGGACACCGTCGCGATCCGCTCGAGCGCGAAACCCAACCAGCACATCCGCCGCGCAGGCGAGGACGTCACGGCGGGCACCACGGTGCTTAGCGCCGGGCAGCTGCTCACGCCCGCCGCGTTAGGGCTTGCCGCCGCCCTCGGGTTGGGCGAGCTGACGGTCATCCCGCGGCAGCGGGTGCTGGTGATGTCCACTGGATCGGAGCTTGTAGCCCCTGGAACGCCGTTGCAGCCCGGCCAGATCTACGAATCGAACGCGGTGATGCTCGATGCCGCCGTCCGCGATGCGGGCGCGCACGTCGTGGCGTCACCGATGGCCGGTGACGACGTTGACGTCTTCCGCGACGTACTTGGCCGCTACACCGGCGAAGCAGACCTGATCATCACCACCGGCGGGGTGAGCGCGGGCGCGTACGAGGTTGTCAAGGATGCGCTCGGTAAAGAGGTCGACTTCGTCAAGGTCGCCATGCAGCCGGGCATGCCGCAGGGCGCGGGCACCGTGAACGGGACGCCGATCATCACGCTGCCGGGCAATCCCGTCAGCGCACTGGTGTCCTTCGAGGTGTTCATCCGATCACCGCTGCGCGCCGCGATGGGTCTGCCGAACCCCGAGCGTCCACGGCGCACGGCCGTGCTGACAGAAGCCCTCACATCGCCGCGCGGTAAGCGCCAGTTCCGCCGCGGCGTGCTCGACGCCGGGGCAGGCACGGTCACCAGTTACGGGCCACCGGCGTCGCACCATCTGCGCTGGCTGGCCTCGGCGAACTGCCTGCTGGAGATCGAAGAAGAGGTCGCCGAGGTGGCCGCGGGGTCGCGCGTGCACGTGTGGGACTTGGCGTAGGCGTATTGGCCGGGCGCCTCGCCCGTAGAATCGCTGCACGATGGCCAGACGCCCCGACCTCAGATCAGGCCCCGCGCGGCTCTTGGCGCTGGTGCGCACCACCATTCCTCCGATGCATCCCGCAGGCCTGCCCTTTGTGGGTGCGAGCCTTGCGGTCGCGGCACTCGGGCGAAAGAACCGCTGGCTGCGCTGGGTCGGTCTGACGTCGGCCGCTGCCAACGCCGCGTTCTTCCGTCATCCCCCGCGCGTACCGCCCACCCGCCCCGGTCTGGTCGTCGCACCCGCCGACGGGCTCATCTGCCTGATCGAGGAGGCGACGCCACCTGCCGAACTCGGCCTGCCCGCAACGCCGCTGCCACGCATCAGCATCTTCCTTTCGATTTTCGATGCACACGTGCAGCGCGCACCAATCGGCGGCGAGGTGGTCGCCGTCCACCATCGGCCCGGGAAGTTCGTCTCCGCGGAGCTGGAGGCGGCCAGCGAGGACAACGAACGCAACAGCGTCGTGATCCGCACCCCCGACGGCGTCGAGGTGATCGCCGTGCAGATCGCCGGTCTGGTGGCGCGCCGCATCGTGTGCGACGCAAAGGTCGGCGACAAGCTGGCGATCGGACACACGTACGGCCTGATCCGCTTCGGTTCCCGGCTGGACACCTACCTACCCGCCGGCTCCAACATCCTGGTGACCAATGGGCAGCGGGCGCTGGGCGGCGAAACGGTACTGGCCGAACTGCCATGATCAAACCCCGCGTCAGGGCACCCGTCGTCAGCCTTCGAATCCTGCCAAGCGCCATGACGGTGGCGGCCATCTGTCTCGGCTTGAGCGCGGTCAAGTTCGCGCTCGACGACCGGGCGACGGAGGCGATGGCCTTTCTGGCCGTCGCCGCCATTCTGGACGCGCTCGACGGCCGCATCGCCCGCGCGCTGAAGGCGACCTCCCGGATGGGCGAGGAGATCGATTCGCTCGCCGATGCCGTGAATTTCGGTGTCGCACCGGCATTTATCGTCTACGGCACGCTGCTGTCACAGTCGCGCGTTGGCTGGATCGTAGTGCTGTTGTACGCGGTGTGCATCGTGTTGCGGTTGGCCAGATTCAACGCGATGCTCGACGTGGATCAGCCCGCATACGAAAAGAAGTACTTCGTGGGTATGCCAGCTCCGGCGGGTGCCATCGGCGCGATAGGGCCGTTGGCCGCGAAAATGCAGTTCGGCGAGGGCTGGTGGACATCGGAACCGGCCGTGGTGATCTGGATGATCGGCGTCTCGCTGCTGGTGGTCAGCACCCTGCCGATGCGCAAGATCCACACGTTCTCGGTGTCGCCGAACATGGTCGCCCCGCTGCTGGCACTGCTGGCAATAGGCGTCGCCGCGTCAATCCTCTACGGGTACATCGTGATCCTGTTGATCATCCTGGCCTACGTCATCCACATCCCGTTCGCGATCCGCACCAGGCGCTTCCTGGCCGCGCATCCGGAGGTGTGGGACGACAAACCGCGACAGCAGCGTGCTGCGCGCCGGGCCATTCGCCGGGCACAACCTCACCGGCGGTCCATGATGCGGCTCGGGTTGCGCAGGCCGGGCTCTTGACGTGACCGGATTCGACTCTGGCAAGTTTCAAGCTGAACGGCCCGTGCCCAAGCAGCAACTCACTTTGACCGCGAGGCTGAACACCTCGGCCCTGGACAATCGACGAGGCGTCGTCCGGTTGCATCCGGAAGCCATTGCAGCACTTGGCATTCGGGAGTGGGATGCGATATCCCTGACGGGCGCGCGGACCACCGCGGCTGTCGTCGGGATGGCGCCTGCGGGGACACCGGCGGGCACCGCCCTTCTTGACGACGTCACGCTGTCCAACGCCGGCCTGCGCGAGGACACCACGGTGATCGTCGCCCCGGCAACGGTGCACGGCGCCCGGTCCGTGACGGTGGCTGGGTCGAATCTGGCCACCCAATCGATCTCACCGGCGACACTGCGTCAGGCGCTGCTCGGCAAGGTGATGACGGTAGGAGACACCGTCTCGCTGCTGCCGCGTGAGCTGGGGCCCGACATACCGACCTCACGCGCCACCTCGGCGCTGGCTTCTTCGGTCGGCATCACGTGGACGTCCGAGCTTCTCACCGTCACCGGCACGGACCCGGCCGGACCCGTTAGCGTGCAACCGAATTCATCGGTCAGCTGGGGCACCCCCGGGACCGTGGCCCCTCAGACGACGACGGGCCAGGCGGTCGTCACCACCCCGTCGAAGGCGCAGTCACAGTCGACGACGTTCAGCATCGACGATCTCAAGGGCGCCCAAACTCAGGCAGCTCGTCTCACCGAATGGCTCAAGCTCGCGCTCGACGAACCCGAACTCCTCAAAACCCTTGGCGCTACAGCCAATCTCGGAGTCCTGGTGTCCGGTCCCGCAGGTGTCGGCAAGGCGGCCCTGGTGCGGACGGTGTGCGCCGACAGGCGGCTGGTCGAACTCGACGGCCCCGAGGTGGGCGCGCTGCGCGCCGAGGACCGGCTCAAGAGCCTGGCGTCCGCGGTAGCGACCGTGCGCGACGGCGGTGGCGTGTTGCTGATCACCGACATCGACGCGCTGCTGCCGTCCACCGCGGATCCCGTCGCGACGCTGATCCTCACCGAACTGCGCACTGCGGTCGGCACCCCTGGCGTGGCGTTCGTCGCCACCTCCGCGGTGCCCGACAGTGTCGATCCGCGGCTGCGGGGTCCCGACCTGTGTGACCGGGAACTGGGATTGAGTCTGCCCGACGCGGCGATCCGCAAGCAGCTACTTGAGGTGCTGCTGCGCGATGTTCCCGCCACGGACCTCAACCTCGACGAAATCGCTGAGCGCACACCGGGTTTCGTGATCGCAGACCTATCCGCTGTGGTGCGCGAAGGGGCGCTGCGCGCTGCGGCGCGTGCCAGCGCCGACGGCAAGCCGCCGGCCTTGACGCAGGACGATCTGACCGGCGCGCTGAGCGTCATCCGCCCACTGTCGCGGTCGGCCACCGAAGAGGTGTCGGTCGGGTCGGTGACGCTGGACGACGTCGGCGACATGGTCGAAACCAAGCAGGCGCTCACCGAGGCGGTGTTGTGGCCGCTGCAGCATCCCGACACGTTCCAACGGCTCGGCGTCGAGCCACCGCGCGGTGTGCTGCTCTACGGGCCGCCCGGCTGCGGTAAGACGTTCGTGGTGCGAGCGCTTGCCAGCTCGGGGCGGCTGTCGGTGCACGCGGTCAAGGGTGCCGAACTGATGGACAAATGGGTCGGCGCCTCCGAAAAGGCTGTGCGGGAACTGTTCCGCCGCGCCCGCGACTCGGCTCCGTCGCTGGTCTTCCTCGACGAGATCGATGCGCTGGCGCCTCGGCGCGGGCAGAGTTTCGACTCCGGCGTCACCGATCGGGTGGTGGCATCACTGCTGACCGAACTCGACGGGATCGAACCGCTGCGTGACGTGGTCGTGCTCGGGGCGACGAACCGGCCCGACCTGATCGATCCCGCGCTGCTGCGCCCGGGGCGGCTCGAGAAGCTCGTGTTCGTTGCGCCGCCCGATGCCGATGCGCGGCGTGAAATCCTGCGAACGGCAGGGAAATCCATTCCCCTTGCCGAAGACGTGGACCTCGACGCGCTGGCCGATGACCTCGAAGGTTACAGCGCAGCGGACTGCGTGGCACTGCTGCGGGAAGCCGCGCTGACGGCGATGAGGCGGTCCATCGACGCGGCCGACGTGACCGCCGCCGACGTCGCGAAGGCTCGCGAGAACGTTCGCCCGTCGCTGGACCCGGTTCAGGTCGAGTCGCTGCGTGCGTTCTCGGCCGCGCGCTAGATCTGCGCGAGGACCCCTGCACGAGCAGACGCGAATGTCCCCAATTTTGCACGAAAATGGGGGCATTTGCGTCTGCTCGAAAATAGAACAAATGCCCTGGTCGGTGCTCCCGCCGAATCGGGGCATCCGCGAAAGTAGGGAAGTTGACGGAATCTGCCCGGAATCCGTCATATTTCCTACTCCCGGCGCAATTTTCATCCCCCACCGCGGAGCGGCACCTCCCCTTGGCGTCTGCTCGCGAGTGAACGGGCGACGCTCAGGGTGCCGGAATTCCGAACACCATTTCGACAGTGGTTCCGGTCGCGGAGTGGGTCAGCTCGACGCGATCGCTCAGGGCACGCATCAAGGGAATGCCACGCCCGCGGAACGGGTTGTCGCCGCCCGGTGGTTTCCAGGTACCGAAATCGACCACCGTCAAAATGATTTCGTCGCCCCGGACCTCCGCCTTGACCAACATTTCGCCGGAGTCGACCCCGCGATAGGCATGCTCGGCACTGTTTGTGCAAGCTTCGTTACCCGCCAGCACGATGTCCGCGGCGAGTTCTTCCGGCGCCCCCACCAGATCCAGCCACGCCGATAGCTGTGCCCGGATGTCACTGAGTCGATCCGGAGTCGCGGGCACTTCGATGAGAAGCGGAGCGGGCGGGCGCCGATGAATCACGATTGCCACGTCGTCGTCATACCCCTCAGCAGATGCGAGCTCACGCAGCACGGCGTCGGCGATCGTCTCAGCAGCCGAACCGAGCGTGTTGCTCAACACTTCCGCCGCGGTCTTGATCCCGGCGTCGATGGAGACTTCTTTCCGCTCGACCAAGCCGTCGGTGAACAGCATCAGGGTGGATCCCGGAGGCAGTTCATGGGTGGCCTGCGGGCGCGGATTGGTTCGCTGCACCGCCAATGGCACCGACCCTGCGTCGTCGAGCGAGATCGGCGCGGCGTCAGGCATCGCGAGCAAGGCAGGCAAGTGCCCGGCACTGCTGTATTGCAAAGTCCCAGAAGCGGTGTCGAGCAGCGCGACGAAGACCGTCGCGCAGTGGGCGCCTGGAATCAGGGCGGCCACCGAGTCCAATTCGTCGAGCAGTTGCCCCGGCTCGGCGCCGGTGAGCAGCAGCGCACGCGCCGAGCTGCGGAGTTGGCCCATCACCGCGGCGGCGGGTAAGCCCCGCCCGACGCAGTCGCCGACGATGATGCCGATCTGGCCATCGCGCACCTCGAGCACGTCATACCAGTCGCCGCCGATCTCCAACGGCGGCACCGCGGGCTCGTAGCGGACGGCGAAGCCGGCGGGGGGTTGCACGGCGGGCAGCATCGCTCGCTGCAACGTCAGCGAAGCCTCCCGCGCGTATTCGAACTGCTGGACGTGCTGCATGGCCAGGCTCAGGTGCCCGACCAGGGCCCTGACCAGGAGCCGATCGTCGGCGTCGATCCGGCGAGGAGCATTGTGTTCCAACCACAGCGCGACATCGCCGGCGCCGGAGAGCACCGTGAGTATCCCGCGGGCCCGCCCGGGCGATTCGGCCAACTCGACTGGCTGCACCGTCAGCGGCCTCCAGTGCCGCGCATCGGACAACGTATGGCGCAGCTGCGGATCGAGATCACGCCAGCTTGTTTCGGCAGGCTCACCCGCCGATTGAATGGTGGGGTCGGCATCGTTCTTCGGCCACATCACGGCCACCACACGGCGAAGGTCGATGGCCGAGCGGCACTCCTCGAGAAGGACGGCCAGCACCTCGGTCACACTTCGCGCGACACCGGCCGCCGTGGCCAGCCGGACCACCGCGCTGTCCCTGACCGCAGAAGCGCGCGCCCCGGTGATGTCGCGGATGGTTCCGACGTAGGCTCCCCGGTCAGCGCCGCCCTCCCTGACCGCGTTGATGCTGATCGCCACCCATGCGATATGGCCGTCGCCATGCCGAATCGGCGTCTCGTAGGACACGTTTCCCGTCTGCACCAGCGCAAGTAGCTGCTCAGCGGCCATCTGCTCGTCGACCACCCACGGGTGGTGCCATCCGTACGGCAAACCTTCGGCGCCGTAGCCGGTGATCTCGGCGAAGGCATCGTTGATCTCGATCACCGCGCCGTCTGGATCGGCGACGAAGAACCCTTCCTGCAGAGAGTTCACCAGCGCGCTGCGGAACGCGTCGCGATCGGCGAGGTCTTCGGCACGCGCCCGCTGCTCCGCGTAACGTCTTGTGCCATCAAGGAATCCGCGGGTGGCGACATCGAGAGGTACGAGCGTCTGAAGGAGGAACTGCAGCGCGGCCGAGCCGTCGTAAGGGGCGTTGGGGGCGAGCTCGTCAACCATCCGGAAATGGTTCTCGATGATCTCGAGCATGCTGACTTGTTCCATCAGCGCCTGCCTGCCGAGCTCGTACCCCGCCGCTAGCTTCGCCTCGTCACGCTCGCTTAGATAGGTGAGCAGCGCTGTGGCGTAACGACTTTGGAAGCCTTTGTCGGTTGTCATGTCGGAAGGCCCCGGTGGCGGGCGACGAGCACCAACGCGTCATCGGTCTCCCTGCCGTGCTCACGCAGGATCGTTTCGGCGAGCATGGCAGCTGATGCCGTGAAATCAACGCCGTCCAAATAGCCTTCGGCGATGCCGTCGCTGGCCATGACGAGCAGATAGCCGGGCCGGATCGGAATGTTCTCCGGGGGCGAGATATCTGGTATCTGGTAGCCGACGATCCCGCCGGCCAGGCGCGCCCCTGCGCGGCTCTCGACACCGCTGGGAGCCCTGACGAGTAGGTTGGCCGCAACGTTGCCGACGCCGGCCCATTGCATTGTCTCGGCGCCGAAATCGATGCGGGCCAACGTCATCGCGACCCCTCTGGTGGTGGCAAGTTGCCGATGGCACAGATCGATCAGCACGTTCAGTGGCTCACCCGCCGCACGGTTGATCACGCCGGCGGCACTTGTCGCGGCGGTGGCCGCAGCCGCACCGTGGCCCAGTCCGTCGATCACTCCAAATAGGGCGCCGCCGCCGAGCACGTCCACCGCGACCGGCTGGTCACCGCAGACCTCCTCGCCACCGACCGGACGGGACGCGGCTGCCCACTCGATCGGCCCGAACTGGCCGTGATCAATCATCGGAAGGAGTCCACTTCCACATCTCGACTATGGTGCCCTCCCCCGGCGCCGACTCCACGATCAACCGGTCCATCAGCCGGCGAGCGCCCGGCAAGCCGAGGC
Source organism: Mycobacterium sp. (assembly GCF_035697385.1). Lineage (GTDB taxonomy): Bacteria > Actinomycetota > Actinomycetes > Mycobacteriales > Mycobacteriaceae > Mycobacterium. The sequence continues at coordinate 15,075 of NZ_DASSCY010000268.1, forward strand.
CAAGCCCGCGACCGGTGGAATAGCCGTCCTCCAAGGCCCTTTCGATGTCGGGGATGCCAGGGCCGTCGTCTTCGGCGCGCACCACCAGCGCCCGTCGACCATCGCGGAACTGCACACCCACCCGAACCTCGCCCTTGCCTGCGTAACTCGTGATGTTGCGGGCGACTTCGGAGATCGCCGTGGCGATCATCGTGACGTCCGTCAGTGAGAATCCGAGTTTGCGAGCGAGTTCATGGCCAGCTTGGCGGGCGGTGACGATGTCGTCGGGATGATTTACGTCGACCACGAAGTCAGACGTCACCGTCGCGCCCGATCGTCTGCTTCCGTGGCGCCAGTTGGCGGTTGAGCAGCGCGAGTCCCTCTTCCAAATCAAGTGCAGTGTGCATGCCGTCGAAGGCCAACCCCAGCTGAACCATCGCGAACGCGACCTCTGGCGCAAGTCCGACGATCACGGTGTCGGCGCCACGCAGCCGCGTCATGTACGCAACCGTCTGCAGCGAACGCGCGGCGTAGGAGTCCATGATGTCAATCGCGGTGAGATCGACGATGATTCCGTGCGCCCGAAACCGGCTCACATGCTCCATCAGGTCGTGCCGCAGCCGCTCTGTGTCGGAGTCAGTGAGCGCGGCCTGCACCGTGGCGATGAGGATCGTGCCCTGTTTGAGGATGGGTACTGGCATGGCGCTTTACGCGGCTCAGCCGTTCTGCTCGCCGGTGCGGGTGACCTCGTAGCCCAGGAGGCGTTCTGCCTCCTCGATGCCGCCCTGCAGGTCGCCGACGGCGTTCATCTTCGACAGGTCGAGGCCGATGGTCACCAGCGTCAGCGCGATCTCCGAGGACAACCCGGTGATGATCACGCTCGCGCCCATCAATCCCGACGCGTCCACCGTCTGCACCAAGTGGTTGGCCACCGTCGAGTCGATGGTGGGGACACCGGTGATGTCGATGACGACGACCTTCGCGCGGTTGGCGCGGATCGCGCGCAGCAGCTGCTCGGTGACCTGCCTGGCGCGCTGGCTGTCGAGAATGCCGATGATCGGCAGAATCAACAACTGCTCGCGCACCTGCAGCACCGGCGTTGACAGTTCGCGGATGGCTTCCTGTTGCTGGCGGATGATGCGCTCGCGCTCCTGGACGAAGCTGACGCCCACCGTGTTCGCGATGCGGTTGGCCGCAGGCTCATATGCGTCGAGAACACGGTTCAACAGGTCGAAGTCCGACTGATACTTCTCGAATAGCGAGCGCGCCAGCACGTCGCGTAGCAACAGCACGATGCCGAGCACCTCGTCGGTCTCGACACCCCGCGGGATGATGCGTTCGGACAGGTCACGCGCATAGGCCTGCAGCGCTTCGACGCTGCCGGTCTCGAGCACCTCGACGTAGTTGTCGTACACCGCAGTCGCTTCGGAGAAGAGCTCCTCCGGCGTCATCGCCGTGAGGAGTTCGGCCGCCGTGATGCGCCGAGCCCACTCCTCGCGCAACACGGTTCGGTTCTGCCGCAAATGCTTGACCAGCTGAGGCAGCAGGCCCTCAGTGGATATCCCGGCCTCTGTTGCGACATCGGTGACGGCGACGTCAGTCGACGATTCGGTCATCTGATCTCCCGGCTAGCGCTCGCGCGGACGAAGGGGTCGCGAGTCGCTAAGGGTGAGATTAGCTTGACGCTGCGGCCGGAATCCGGCGAAGTTTCATTCTCGGCGAATGCGCATGCAGGTTAGGCTCCACGGTGTCCGCCGTACGCGGCGAGTTGCCGGATAAGGAATGGGCATTTGTCTGAAACCGATGCGATCACCACCTCAGTCGAGCACCGCGACGACATCACGTTGCTCACGGTCGGTGAGGTAGTCGATTTGGCGACTGCGCCCGCTCTCGAAGATGCCATCGACGAACTGCTTTCCGAACAACCCAAGGCGCTGATCATCGACCTGTCCGGAGTCACGTTTCTGGCGTCGGTCGGCTTGAGGCTCTTGGTGAGCACGCATGAGAAGGTGAGCCCGTCGGGTCAATTCGCCGTGGTGGCAAGCGGTCCGATCACCAGCAGGCCGATTCAGCTGACGCGATTGGACGAGGTTTTCGCCATGTATCCGACGCTCGACGAGGCGTTGAGGAGCGTACGCGCGCGCATGGTCAACGGCCAGTAAACCCCGGCCGGCAGACATCTTGACAGTGACAAGTTAAGAGGACATAGTGTTCTTCAGAACTAGTCAGTGTCAAGATCCAGCACGGGAGGAACCATGACCGCTCCAACCGCCATCCGCGCCGGCGATCGCGAGCGTGAGCGCACTGCGGACCAGCTTGGGCAGGCGCTCGCGCAGGGCTACCTCGCCATGGACGAATACGAAACTCGGCTACAGGCCGCGTTTGCCGCCAACACCACCGCAGAGCTGCACCAGCTCGTCGGGGACTTGCCGCTCGCCCATCTGCGCCGCAACGATCCGCGGCGCCGGGCCGCCCGGCGCGCCGCAGCACGGCGAGGAGTGCGGATTCACGTGGCCGCTTACTTGGCGATGGTCGTCATCGTCCTGTCGGTGTGGCTTGCCGTCGGCCTGACGGCGGGCGCCTGGTATTTCTGGCCGGTCTGGCCGATCCTGGGCGCGGGCATCGGCGTGCTCTCCCATGCCATTCCGGTGCGCTTCGCGATGCCAGGGGCCATGTCATTCGGCTGTCACGCGGCTCCAATGATCGATTGCCGCTGACAGTTCGGCGGTATTGGGCATGCGTTCGCTGGCCCATGCGACGTAGCCGTCGGGACGAACCAGGATCGCGTCCGGCAGTTCGGGCTGCTTGTCGACGGTGTGCACAATGTCGGGCCTGTCGAGGTCGACCGCAACGGCGGTGAGCAATACGAACTTGCCTTCGCGCAGCAGCTCGTACACGCGCTTGCCGTCGGACTGGACGTCCGGCATTCGCCGGCCCACCAGCCAGTCCTCGTTACGCGAGCGCGGATAGGCGATGCCGATGCCGCTGAGGCGTTCGGCGAGCAGCCGCCGAGTTCGCGGCACCCTCGTCACGGTTCCGATGAGCACACTGCGCAGCAGGCGGCGAGGTTTCGAGTTGCCAAGCACCACCTGGTTGAACACGTCCGTCATCTTCAGCACGCCAGCTCCGACCGGATGGCGTTCCCTTTCGTAGGTGTCCAACAGCCAGTCCGGCGCGCGGCCGCGTGCAGCGGCAGCCAGCTTCCAGCCGAGGTTCATCGCGTCGCCGATACCGGTGTTCATACCCTGGCCGCCGAGCGGGGAATGCACGTGCGCGGCGTCGCCTGCGAGAAACACCCGGCCGTCCCTGTAGTGCCGAGCTTGCCGGCGCTCACTGAGAAACCTTGAGCTCCAGCGTATCTCGGTCATGCCGTAGTCGTCGCCGGCAATGCGCCCGAAGGCGTCGCGCATCTCTGCTTCCGTGACGGGTTCGGTCAACGGCGCTTGCTCGCGCAATCGGTCCCACACGATGGCACGGAACCAGCCGTCGCCGAACGGGATGACGAGCACCACGCCTTTCTCGTTGGCGACGCCGGCCAACGTCTCGGCAGGTGGCCGATCCAAGTGCACGTCCGCCAGCAGGATGTGCGTCTCGTACTGCTTGCCAACGAAGTCGATGCCAACCAGCCGTCGCACGGTGCTGTGTGCGCCGTCGCATCCGACCGCGTAGTCCGCGCGCACGGTGTCACCGCCGGCGCACTCGAGGCTCACCCCATCGGCGTCTTGCGTCAGCCCGACCACCTCCGCGCCCCGCACGATCTCAACGCCAAGTTGCTCGGCACGGGCCTGCAGTACCTTCTCCGTTCCGCTTTGCGGAACGATGAGCACCATCCCGAATCGGGTGTGAAGTTCACGAAGATCCAACTCCAGGCCGCCCGGCGGGGCGACCTCGTATACCGGCACACCGCGCGGAATGAGCTCGTCGGCAAGGCCGCGCGCGTCGAGCAACTCCAGGGTGCGCGCATGCACGGCGAATGCCCTGGTGATGTTGGGCATATCGCTGCGTTCTTCGAGCAGCCGTGCCTTGGCGCCGCCGAGCGCAAGCTCGCACGCCAGCATCAGGCCGGTCGGCCCGGCACCCACCACGACCACCTCGGGCATTGGCACATGGACAAGTTAGCCCGATGCCGCGTCCGTAGACTGGGTTTAATCCAAAGCCCAATAAGGCTGACACCCCGTTATCTGCTCTTCGCCCAAGAGCCCATCGCCGACCCGACGAGATCCGGAGTGCCATGCTCGCCATCCTGGTTGCCCACGCGGTCGCTACCGCGTTGGCTCCCCTGCTCGTCTACCGCTGGGGCCGGATGGCGTTCTACCCGCTGGCTTTGGTGCCGCTGGGTTCGCTGATCTGGGTTGCGCTGAACTGGCCGCGGGATGGCCACGCGCCGACAGCCAACCTCGAGTGGCTGCCGGAACTGTCGATGGACATCAACCTGCGGTTCGACGCGCTCGCCGCGATCATGAGCGTTCTCGTCCTGGCGATCGGCGCCCTGGTGCTCTTCTACTGCGCCGACTACTTCCACCATCACGACGGGCATGCCGAGAAGCGGCTTCCGAGTTTCGCCGCCGAGTTGGTCGCGTTCTCCGGTGCGATGTTCGGGCTCGTGGTCAGCGACAACATGCTGGTGCTGTACGTGTTCTGGGAGCTCACCACGGTGCTGTCGTTCCTGCTGGTGGGTCACTATGCAGAGCGCGCCAGCAGCCGGCGCGCCGCCACGCAGGCGCTTCTGGTGACGACGTTCGGCGGGCTGGCGATGCTGGTGGGCATCATCGTGCTCGGCAACATGGCCGGCACCTACCGGTTGTCCGAGCTGATCGCTTCGCCACCGACGGGCACGGCCGCGTCGATCGCCGTGGTGCTGGTGCTCATCGGTGCGCTAGCCAAGTCGGCGATAGTGCCGATGCACTTCTGGCTGCCCGGCGCGATGGCGGCGCCGACACCGGTCAGCGCGTACCTGCACGCCGCCGCGATGGTCAAAGCCGGTGTGTACCTCGTCGCCAGGATGACGCCAGGATTCGCCGACCTGCCGCCGTGGCGGCCGATGGTGATCAGCCTGGGTGTGCTGACCATGCTGCTGGCCGGCTGGCGCGCGGTGCGGGAGTACGACCTGAAGCTGATCCTGGCGTTCGGAACCGTGAGCCAACTCGGGTTGATCACCGTGATGGTCGGAACCGGCGGCGGGGACATGATGCTGGCCGGGCTGGCGCTGCTATGCGCTCACGCGATGTTCAAGGCCGCGCTTTTCATGGTCGTCGGCGTCATCGACCACGCCACCGGAACTCGTGACATCCGGCGGCTGGCCTGGCTCGGCCCGCGCAGCAGGCCGCTGCTGGTCATCGCCGTAGCCGCGACCGCCAGCATGGCGGCACTGCCTCCCTTCCTCGGCTTCGTCGCCAAAGAGGCCGACCTCGAAACGGTGATGCACAGCCCCGCGCTTGGCGCGTGGGCACCATGGGTGCTCGCGGGCATCGTCCTGAGTTCGGTGTTCACCACCATCTACAGCCTGCGGTTCCTATGGGGTGCCTTCGGCCGCAAGGGATTACCCGGGCCGAGCAGGCGGGTGTCAGAAATGCACCAGCCGCCTGCCACTTTCCTTGCCGCCCCGGCAATCCTGGCCGCGGCCGGTCTGCTGTTTGGATTGTGGCCGACCCCGCTCGACGGCGCGCTCGACGCGTACGCCGACACGGTGCCCGGCGAGGGCGACGAGTATCACCTGGCGCTTTGGCACGGGCTGGGCGCGCCGCTGCTGCTGTCCGCGCTCGTCCTTGCCATCGGCGTGGCGGCATTCTTCGGCCGAGCACGGCTGAGGCGATTGCGAACACTGCGAGCGCCGCTGGGCAACGCCGACCGCATCTACGATGCCGCCCTGCGCGGCGCCGACCTGATGTCCGTGCGACTCACCGCCGTCACTCAGCGCGGATCGGTCCCCGCGACGCAAGCGGTGATCCTGTCCACGTTGGTGCTGGTGCCGCTGGTGGTTTTGGCGCTCGGCGCCCGTGATCGCCCCGAATTCGCGCTGTGGGATTCGCCGTTGCAGGTGGTGGTCGGGCTGCTGATTCTCGCCGCCGCGGTCGGCGCCACGGCGATGCGCAACCGCCTTGCCGCGGTGCTGCTGGTCGGGGTGACCGGCTATGGCTGCGGCGCGATATTCGCGTTCCACGGCGCACCCGATCTTGCGCTGACCCAGTTCCTGGTGGAGACGCTGACGCTGGTGATCTTCGTGCTGGTGCTGCGAACTCTGCCCGCCGAGGCCGACAGCGCGAACATCAAGCGGTACCGGCTTCCACGCGCCGTGCTGGCGCTCTCGGTGGGCGCTACGGTCACCACGCTGGCCGCGTTCGCGATGGCCGCGCGCACCACTCGCCCGATTGCCGAATTACTGCCCGACGCAGCGTATTTCCGCGGACACGGCGCCAACACCGTCAACGTGCTGCTCGTCGACATCCGGGCATGGGACACCATGGGTGAAATCTCGGTGTTGCTGGTGGCGGCCACAGGGGTGGCGTCAATGGTGTTCCGGCACAGGCGTTTCGGGGCCGCCCCACGGGTTTCCGACGCGGGCCAGCCCGACATCGGGCGCCTATACGCGAGCGCCGACAACAGCCCTGCGGCCGGCGATATCACTTGGCTGCGGGGCAGCCAAGTGCGCGACCCAAAGTACCGCTCGCTGGTTCTCGAGGTGGCCACCCGGATGATCTTCCCGCTGATCATGGTGTTGTCGGCCTACTTCTTCTTCGCCGGGCACAACACTCCCGGCGGCGGCTTCGCCGGTGGGTTGACCGCGGGTCTGGCGTTGGTGTTGCGCTATCTTGCCGGCGGGCGTTACGAACTTGGCGAGACGCTGCCGCTGGACGCGGGCAAGATCCTCGGCGTCGGCCTTGGATTGTCCGCGGGCACCGCGGTCGGGTCGCTGCTGCTGGGTGCGCCGGTGTTGTCGTCGGCGTTGATCGAAATCGACGTGCCCGTGCTGGGCACGGTCAAGTTCGTCACTGCGCTGTTCTTCGATCTCGGTGTGTACTTGATCGTCGTAGGGCTGGTGCTCGACGTGCTGCGTAGCCTGGGTGCCCGCGTCGACGTCGAGATGAGCGAGGCGGTGGCGGCGCGATGACCACCTACCTGGTTCCGTTGGTCCTCATCGGCGGACTCACCAGCGCGGGCGTGTACCTGCTGCTCGAGCGCAACATGACCCGAATGTTGTTGGGCCTGTTGCTGGTCGGCAACGCGATCAACCTGCTGATCCTGACCGTCGGCAGCCCGTCGGGCAATCCGCCGGTCCGCGGCCGCACCAGCAACGGCGAGACCACCACCGCAGATCCGTTGGCGCAGGGCATGATTCTGACGGCGATCGTCATCAGCATGGGCATCGCGGCGTTCGTGCTGGCCCTGGCCTACCGGTCCTACCGGTTGACCACCGAGGAGGAAGTCAGCGACGACCCCGAAGACACCAGAGTCTCGCGGATGTCGGGCAAGGAAGCCGGCGCGCTCGACGAGGACCGACCGCGGCCCGAGCCCGCGCGCGACACCGACCTGCCCGACGAACTGGACGCGCTGCCGGGACTGGAGGGTTCGCGATGACGGCCAAGCGAGAAGCGAAGGCGGATCGCGCATGAGCACAGCTTCCGTATTGACGCCACTGCCGGTGCTGATCCCGACACTCGCGGCCGCGCTGACATTGTTCGCCGGTCGCAGGGCGCGGCTGCAGCGGGCGATCGCGCTGGCCGCACTGTCCGTCGTGGTGGCGGTGTGCGCTGCGCTGCTCTATCTCTCCGATCGCGACGGCACGCTGGCACTGCATGTCGGGGGTTGGGGTCAGACGGTGCCCGGCATGGGGCCGCTGGGAATCACGTTGGTGGTGGACCGGCTCTCGGCGCTGATGCTGGTGGTGTCGTCGATCGTGCTGCTGGCGGTGGTCGTTTACGCGATCGGGCAGGGTATCCGCGACGGCGATGTCAACCAGCCGGTGTCGATCTTCTTACCCACCTATCTCGTGCTGTCTGCTGGCGTGTGTACGGCGTTCCTCGCGGGCGACCTGTTCAATCTGTTCGTCGGGTTCGAGGTGCTGCTCTCCGCGAGCTTCGTGCTGTTGACGATCGGTGCCAGCCGGGAGCGGGTGCGCGCCGGAATTGCCTACGTGATGGTGTCGATGGTGTCGTCGATGGTGTTCTTGTTCGGCATCGCCCTGGTCTACGCGGCGACCGGAACACTGAACATGGCCGAGCTCGCGGTGCGGCTGGACGACGTGACAGCGGGCACCCGCACCGCATTGTTCGCCGTGCTGTTGGTCGGCTTCGGCATCAAGGCGGCCGTCTTTCCGCTGTCGACCTGGCTGCCCGATTCCTACCCCACCGCGCCTGCGCCCGTCACCGCCGTGTTCGCCGGCCTACTGACGAAAGTCGGTGTGTACGCGATCATCCGGGCGCACTCGCTGTTGTTCCCCAGCGGGGGCCTTGACCCGCTGCTGCTTGTTGCCGCGCTGTTGACGATGGTGGTTGGCATCTTAGGGGCGATCGCGCAGAGCGACATCAAAAGGTTGTTGTCCTTCACGCTGGTCAGCCACATCGGGTACATGGTGTTCGGGATCGCGCTGTCAAATGAGCTCGGAATGTCGGGCGCGATTTACTATGTGGCGCACCACATCGTGGTGCAGACGACGCTGTTCCTGGTGGTCGGCCTCATCGAGCGTCAGGCGGGCGCGTCGACGATGCAGCGGCTGGGCGGGCTGGCCGCCGCGAGCCCGCTGCTGGCGTTCGTATTCGTGGTGCCCGCGCTCAATCTGGGTGGTATTCCGCCGTTCTCGGGGTTCATCGGCAAGGTGGCGCTGCTCGAGGCCGGCGCCCAGAACGGCTCTGTGCTGGCATGGCTGTTGGTGGGTGGCGGCGTGGTCACCAGCCTGTTGACGCTGTACGTGGTGGCCAGGGTCTGGACCAAGGCGTTCTGGCGCTCCCGCGAAGACGCGCCGGAAGGTCATCTGGCGGCGGGGTCGCCTAGTGCGCTGTTGGACGACTCGGAGGAGATCGAACTGGTTCACCGTGACGACGTTGGCAGGATGCCGGTCGGGATGCTGTTGCCGACGGGCGCACTCATCGCGGTGGGGTTGACGCTGACCATCATGGCCGGGCCGATCTTCTCGTTCAGCGGTCGTGCCGCCGACGAGGTGCTCGACCGCAGTCAGTACATCACTGCCGTGGTGGGTCCGCGATGATGAGCGCTCGCGCGAAGAACGGACCGCAGATGAGACGCTACGCGCTGCGGGCCTGGGTTCTGTGCTGGCTGATCATGGTGTGGATTCTGTTGTGGGGCAGCATTTCTGCGGCCAACATCCTGTCCGGCCTGGCGATCGCGCTGGTGATCACGGTGCTGTTGCCGCTGCCTGCGGTGCCGGTCGAAGGCAGGGTTCATCCGCTGTCGCTGCTGCGCCTGATCGGCACCGTCACGTATTACTTGGTGCTGTCGTCGGTGCAGGTGGCGTGGCTGGCGGTCAAGCCGGGCCCACCTCCGCTGTCCGCGGTGTTGCGAGCCCACCTGGCGGTGAAGTCGGATCTCGTCCTGGCACTCGCGGTCACCATCTTCAACCTCATTCCGGGATCCATCGTGCTGGAGATCGACCAGTCCCGCCGGATGCTGTACATGCATGTGATCGACGTCGGCTCCGAACGCGGCATGAACCGCTTCTATCGACAGGTCGCCGATGTCGAGCGACTTCTGGTGAAGACGTTCGAGAGGCAGAAGGACTGGCGTCCGGCGGCTCGAGAGGAGACCCAGTGACTGTCGTATGGATCATCGCCGCGGTGATGTTGACCGCCGCGGCCGTCATCACGATGTTCCGGCTGCTGGCCGGGCCAAGCACGCTCGACCGGCTCGTCGCACTGGACACCCTTGTCGCGGTGACGATGTGTGCGATCGGCACGTGGGCGGCATTCAGCTTGGACACCACCGTGACGTACGGCCTGACCGCGCTGGCACTGATCAGCTTCGTCGGCTCGGTCAGCGTCGCGCGGTTCCGCGTGCCCGACATCGACAAGCCCGGCGCCGCAGGGAGATTGAGATGACCGCACTCGACGTCGTCACTGGCGTGCTGGTGCTCGGCGGCTCGACTCTCGCGCTCACCGCCGCGATCGGTGTGGTCCGTTTTCCGGACACCTTGACGCGGATGCATGCGGCGACCAAGCCGCAGGTGCTGGGTCTGCTGCTGGTGTTGGTCGGCGCAGCGATCCGGCTACGCGGCAATGCGGATGTGGGCATGGTCATTCTGACGGGCTTGTTCACGTTGATCACCGCTCCGGTGGTGGCAAACCGCGTCGGCCAACTGGCCTACCGGGAGCAGAACATTCGCGATGACCTGCTGACCAGGGACGAAATGCTTGAGGTCGCCGAAAACGGGGAAACCCGGGGCAATGGTCAGGACTGACGGCGACAGCTGGGACATCACCGAAGGCGTGGGTGCGACCGCGCTGGGCGTGGCGTGGGCGCGGTCGGAGGAGACGACGTCAGACTGCCCGCTGTTCACCGACCCCTACGCGCAGCTGTTCGTCGATGCGGCCATCGAGCGCGGATGGCGGCTTCCGCCTGAGTACATGCGTGAGCGGATCCGGGCGATCTCAGGCTACGCCGCGTCGCGCACGAAGTGGTTCGACGAGTTCTTCATTGCGGCGGGCGCCAACGGCATCGAGCAGGCCGTCATCCTCGCCGCTGGCCTGGACGCCAGGGGTTGGCGGTTACCGTGGTTGGGCGGCACTGTGCTCTATGAGATCGACCAGCCGAAGGTGTTGGAGTTCAAGACCGAGACGCTGGCTCGTCACGACGCCAAGCCGACTGTCGCGCGCTACGTCGCCGTGCATGCGGACCTCAGACAGGACTGGCCGAAGGCATTGCGCGAGGCGGGTTTTGATGCAGCTGAGCCGACAGCCTGGGCGGCCGAGGGGTTGCTTCCGTATCTGCCCGCCGACGGCCAGGACCTATTGTTCGAGCGGATACATCAACACAGCGTCAACGGCAGCCGCATCGCAGTCGAGGCGTTCGGCGCCGACTTCTTCGACTCCGACTATCTGGCCAGTCGTCGCGAACAGTTGCGGAAGATGAGGGAGGCCGCGGGCACCGACGATGACGAGATCCCGGATACAGAGGATCTGTGGTTCATCGAGGAGCGCACCGACATGGCCGATTGGCTGGCGGAGCATGGCTGGGACGTCACGTCATTCGGAGCGGCCGAACTGATGACGCGATACGGCCGGTGTTCACCAGGGCAGGCCGACGATGCATCGCCGCGCACCGTGTTCGTCGAGGGCAAGCTGACCTGTTAGGGCGCAGGCAAATTGCCGTCAGGTTGGGTCGCCTGTATCAGGTAACTTCAAGTGCATGCTGGTTGATCCCGAGATCCTGCGGGCCTTCGCCGGTCAGGTGGATACGGCGTCGTCGACGATCCGTGAAGCCGACGCCGGTAACAAGGTGAGCACCGCGGCCGATGGTCTGCCCGGGTCCACCACACAGTGGGCGGCGCGACTGGTCGGTGGGCATGTCACCGAGCAGGCCAACGCCATCGCGGCGAACGTCACCAAGATGGGCCAGGCAGTACGCGGCGCGGCCAACACCTACGAGGTCACCGACGAGGCGCTTGCGGGAAGCTTCAAGGGGATCTTCTAGAACCGTGCTCCCGTCACGTTCCCGGCTTGAAGGCTGGAACCCCGACTCGCTGGCGTACACCGGCCCGGCCGTCAAGACCGCCGGTGAATCCGTCGAACGGGCCGTGGACACGATCAACAGCAACATCAAGATCATGCCGGAGACGAAAGCGTGGTCCGGCGAGGGACACGAGGCGGCATCCGGGATGTTCGACCGCGCGCACAAGACAACGACCGCGTTCAGCGACTACACCGCCGCGATCGGTAACGTCCTCAGCGAGGGTGCCAGCACCATCGGCGCCGCCCGAAAAGCCCTGCTGGACAAGGCCGATCAGGTCGACGCGGGGCCGCTGAATGTTTCGGAGGGTTGGGTGGTGTTGATCGATTCGGGATCTCAGACAGCCGAGCAGATCGACCAGCTGATGAATCGGGTCGCGATCGAGCAGGCCGTCATCAACGCGCTCTTGGTGGCGGTCGGTGACGCCGATACCAGCACAGCTGACAAGGTGATGGCAGCGGCAAAGCCGTTTGGCTTCGTCGCCCCTGTCCCCGGTGGCCTGCCCGGCATGATGGTTCCCGGTGCGCAGCGGCCGGCGGACGAGGTGCCCAATCCCCGGGACGCCCTGGGGCTGGTGCAGCAAGCGACGGTCCGCGGTGAGGAGATGGCCACGACGGTCCGGGAGACAACCTCGAGGTACAACGAAGACGGTAACTTCGAGAAGACCCTCATCATGCAAGACGGAAGCAAGCATGTCGTCACCGAATACGCGCCCAACCCTCACAACCGCATTACCGACACAATGATCACCGAGGGTCACTATGACGCCGACGGCAATCTGATCTCGTGGACCACCTCGACGAGCACGCCCAGCGGCTACAAGAAGACAATCATGGACTGGGCGGACGGGACGCAATACGTCATCGACGAAACACCCGAAGGCGTGCGAAGTGGAGCGTTCACCTTGTCTGACGGCCGATATGGCGTTCTCCCACCGGATAGCCCGCTACTGGTGCAGACCATTCCTGACCGCGTTGGCGATGTGTTGACGGGTTTGGAAACGCACATCGATCGCGGCGGCAAGATCCCGATGCTTTCAATGGACGCAGTGGATAAGGTGGGGGTCGGCGCTAAATATGGCGGTCCCGCACTGGGCGTCATGTCATCGATGTATGACTTTCTCGCAGCGCCGACACCCGCCGACAAGTGCGTCTCGGTGTTCGCCGGCACCTTCGGGCTCGCCGGGAACGCAGCGGGTGCGGCGGGAGGCGCATTTGTGGGCGGCCTTATTCCCGCTCCTGGCACAGCTCCTGCGGGTGCCGTCATCGGTTCGATCGCCGCCGGCGAGTGGATGAAGTCCGTGGGAACCAAAGTCGGTGAGGTGCTGTGCGGCCCATAGACGCACTGCCTCCACCACCCAACTGGGACGCCAGGCTTTCCGCGATGGCGAAGTTCGGGGTGCTGATTCTCGCGGGCGGGGTTGTGTACAGCCTCGCTCAAACGGTGATCGCGTTGCAGCGTGGCTCCGCCCTAGCTGCTCTCACCGCCGGTGGAATGACAGTGACGTTCTCCGGATTCCTTGCCACTTTGGCCATCACTTGGTACGCCGCTCCGACGCACTATGCCGGGTCAGGTGACAGCGGAACGACGGTGCGCATCAACCCATTTATCCTCTGGTGCTGGGGAGTCACGTTGGTCGGTGCCGCAATCGGCTCGGCGTGCTACCTCGCGTTAATTTTGCGAGGACTGGACGAGTTGCCGTTGACGACCCCGGGGCGAGCGACTGTCACCAGGTACTTGATGATCACTCTGCTGGTCCTGTCTGTGACCGGATTGGTTGCGATGCTCAGGCGTCGCGGTCGCGCCTACCTGCGAATCGGCCCGGACGAAGTCGAGCACGCCGACATTTTTCGAACCCGCACCGCCCGCTGGGACGACATCGTCGACATCTCCGACAAAGCCGATCGACGGACCCGCAATCCGGTCGTCTTCGTGTTGAAGGACGCCAAACCGATCATCGTGCCCAACGCCGACCGCTATGAAACCAACTTTGGAGCACTGTATTGGATGGTCCGCCACTACTGGAAACATCCCGAGAACCGCGACGAACTCAGCGACGGCCGCGCACTCGAGCGGCTATGCAACGAGCAGTTCGCACCGGAGTAACTCGGGCCACCCCCAAAACCCAAGGCCGAAATCTCCTGCATAAGCTCCGTTTCGGCGACGAAAGCTACTCCGACAGCTGAAACTCGACCATCGCCGTGACGGTATCGACAGCGTCGCTCAGCGCCGCGAGTCTCGCCGCCACGGTCGGCGCGGAAAGTACCGCGTACCTATCCGCCTGCCCCATCGGGAGCCGGGAAGCCAACGCGTACAACCACATCGCGGCGTCACCTGACGCGTCCGCTCCGACCACGATGTCGCGCCCGTCGACCTCCGTACCTCGCGCGGCGGCGATGCGCTCGAACAGCGCGATCATCCGGTCCTCGACATCTCGGATCGCGTCGACATCAACTGCACCGGGCTCGTCGGGCCAGTGTTCGATCGTGGCCCGCGGGTACGGATCGTCGGGTTGCCATTCGAGCACCCGTATCCGCTCGCCCATCACACAGCGCAGGCGATAACGTCCGACGCCGAAATCGGCGCACTCGGTGATGTGGGCGAGCGCCCCGACGTCACTGCGCGTGTCCCCGCCACCGACCTCGCGGCCCGCCGCGATCAACACCACACCGAACGCCGGGTCCTCTGCGGCCAAACAGTCCGAAACCAGTGCGGAGTACCGCGGCTCGAAGATTCGCAACGGCAGTTCCTCGCCCGGCAGCATCGACACCTCGAGCGGGAACATCGGCGTGACGGCCACGACTAGATGTCCAGCTCTCCGACGAGCGCGTCGACCACCGACCGCAGATCGCCGTCGTGTTCTTCGGCGACGCGGCGCTGCCGTTGGTACGACGCGCCCAACCGATAGATGTCGGCGACGCCGGCCAGTTCGTCGACACAGGACAGCGACTTCGCCACCGGCTCCAAGCGATTCAACAGCTCGTCCAGATCCTCGGTGACAAGACGTTCGTTGCTTTCAGCGTCCAGGATGATCACCGCGTCAAGGCCGTAACGCGCTGCGCGCCATTTGTTTTCCTGCACGTGCCACGGCGGCATGCTTGGAAGCCGCTCGCCGGCATCGAGACGCCGGTCCAGGTCCGCAATCAGGCAGTGCGTCAACGCGACCAGCGAGCTCAGTTCGCGAATGTTGGAGACGCCGTCGAATATCCGGACTTCCACAGTGCCCAGATGCGGCGACGGCCGGATATCCCAACGGATTTCGTTCATGTGGTCGATGATGCCGGTCTTCTTCTGGTCGTAGACGAAGCGTTCGAACTCCGCCCATGTCTGGAAGTGAAACGGCAGACCTGCCGTCGGCAACTGCTGAAACATCATCGCCCGGTTGCTCGCATAGCCGGTGTCCTCCCCCGCCCAGAACGGCGAGGACGCTGACAACGCAAGCAGATGCGGGTAGTGGTTTAGCAACGACGTGATGATCGGCATCACCTTGTGCGCCGACGAGATGCCCACGTGCACATGCACACCCCAGATCAGCATCTGCCGACCCCACCACTGCGTGCGCTTGATCAATTCGGCGTAGCGCGGCGCGTCGGTCAGCTTCTGCGACGACCATTGCGCGAACGGATGTGTTCCGGCGCAGAACAGTTCCATCCCTCGGTCCCGCACGATCTTGCGCGCAGTACCCAGTGTCGACCGCAGATCGCCCATCGCCTGCGGCACGGAATCGCAGACACCGGTGACGATCTCGACGGTGTTGCGCAGCAGTTCCTTGTGCACTCGGGGGTTGTTCTCGCCGAGTTCCAAGATGACCGCGGCGGCCTCATTGCTCAGGTCGCGAGTTTCGGTGTCGACGAGGGCGAACTCCCATTCGACACCAACGGTCGGCCGGGGTGACCCGGCGAAGTCGATGTGGCTGCTAACCGGTGCCGATAACACCGCAGGCCACGCGCTTTCCGGCATCGCCGGTCGCCAGAGTGGTTTCGTCTGGCGGCGGGTTGCCGTTCACCTGCTGGTAGCGCTCAGGCGGAATGTTGGCGAAGTTGTCCGCCTTCTCGTGGATGATGATCGCCGTCTTCGCGCCGGCGAGCAGTTCCTCTGCGGTGAAGGCGTTCGTCGTCGTCACCAGCTGAGCCGAGCCGTCCTCACGAACCTGCAGGGAGGTCAGGTCGCCGCTGGCGGGATGTCCGGCGTGGCCGGGGACCTGGAAATGTCCACCGGCGGAGTTGAAGTCAGCGGGCGCACCGCCGGTCGGGGCGACCGAGTTGGCCTCGCATTTGCCGACCGAGTGGATATGCAGGCCGTGGAATCCCGGCGTCAGCTCGCCGGCCGCGGTGGTCTTCACGGTGACGGTGGCGTACCCGTTGGCGAATTCGATATCTGCAGTGGCCACCGTGGTGCCGTCGGCCATTTTCAGCTGGGCGGTGAGCTTCTCACCACTTGCGGCTTCACTGCCGCCGTGTCCGCCCTGGGCCTCGCCTCCGTGCTCGCCGCCGCCGGGCGATGCCGACGGTGACGGCGAGCCGGTCCAGATCGCGGGCGTGGTGCCGGGCTGCGTCGCCACCGGCTCATTGGGACTACACGCACTCATGGCGAGAACGGGGACAGCGAACAAGGACGCAGCGGCGACGGTCTTGAGCATGTGCAGAAGCCTAACCGGTGACCACCACGACTACGCCTGGCGGTTGCTCGGCCAACCCGGGGACCCGCGGCTCCACCGGCGCCTCGATCAGCCTGCCCACTTCCTCGGCGGCCTCTCGCTCGCCGGGGGCGTCACTGAAATACACCGTGGTGGCTGTCACGTCCGGCAAGGTCAGGTTGCCCGTCTCGGTGACGTTCCAGCCGGCCTCACGCAACCGGTTGGCGGTGCCTTCCGCGGCACCTTGAGTCTCCGAGATGTTGAACACCCGCACATCAGCCCTGGCCGCTTCCGCCGACGGCGACGGCGTCGGCGTCGCGGAGCTGGTGCTGACGGTGGTTGTGGCGATCGGCGACTGATCATCGGCGGAGTCGTCGCCCGAGCCCATTGCCTGGAATCCGACCAACAGAAACACCACGCCCAAAAACAGCAGCACCATGACCATGGCGCGCAGAGGCAGCCCGGAGGAATTTCGCTGGTTCATTACCGCCCACTGTATCGAGCCAGGGGCCTACGCCCGAAAAGGTCAGGTGAGGTCGAAGCCGAGCCGGCGCGCCGCCCGGGCCTTTTGCCGACTGGCCCGCAGCCGCCGCAGTCGCTTGACCAGCATCGGGTCCGCTACCAGCGCCTCAGGCCGGTCGACAAGCGCGTTCAGCACCTGGTAATACCGGGTGGCCGACATCGAGAACAATTCCTTGATGGCGTCTTCCTTGGAGCCGGCGTACTTCCACCACTGGCGCTCGAATGCCAAGATGTCGTGTTCGCGCCGGGTCAGCCCATCGCGGGGATCAAGATCATCCCCGGATTGCTCATTCCTCGCAATCGCGCCGTCCATCTCGCTTCTGGGCCCTTCCAACACTCGAAATGACATTGCTGTGTTTCGCGGCTCATTCAACCACGGGTTTCGAAGCTGAGGCGTCAGCTACACCCGCGAGTCGGGTGACAAGGATTGCCGACTTAAGCTCTCCCCCGTGGCTGTCGTACCCATCCGCATCGTAGGAGATCCCGTCTTGCGCACCGAGACCGAGCCGATACCCGTCGGCGACGACGGTTCGCTGCCTGATGATCTCGCGGACTTGATCCAGGACCTGTACGACACGATGGACGCCGCCAACGGGGTGGGGTTGGCCGCCAATCAGATCGGCGTCTCCAAGCGAGTCTTCGTCTACGACTGCGCCGACGCACGCGGACGAACCACCCGGCGGCGCGGAGTCATCATCAACCCGGTACTCGAGACCTCCGAGGTGCCCGAGACCATGCCGGACCCCGACGACGATGACGAAGGCTGCCTGTCGGTGCCCGGCGAATCGTTCCCGACCGGCCGGGCGGACTGGGCCCGGGTGACCGGCCTCGATGCCGACGGCACCGCCATCACGCTGGAAGGCACCGGGCTGTTCGCGCGAATGCTGCAGCACGAGACCGGTCATCTGGACGGGTTCCTTTACCTGGACCGGCTTGTCGGCCGGCACGCCCGCAGCGCAAAGCGGGCGGTGAAGTCGAACGGCTGGGGAGTCCCCGGCCTGAGCTGGACGCCGGGCAAGGATCCCGACCCGTTCGGCCACTGATGCAATTGCCTGCCGTCGGCACCCGGGTGAGTCTGCGCTACCGGCTGCCGGCCGGATCGGTGCCGCCGCTGACGGATGTGATCGGGCACCTGTTGGACGTCGGCCCGACGCTTCGGGTGCGCACCAAACGCGATGACATAGTAGAGATCGCCGCGGCCGATGTCGTCGCGATCAAAGCCCTTGCGGCAGCACCGGTGCGGACGTCCCAGATCCGGGCGACGGAGCACGCCGCCGCGTTGGCGTGGCCAGGCGTCGAGCATCAGTGGCTCGACGGGTGGCTGCTGCGGGCCGCCGGTGGGCATACGCATCGCGGCAATTCGGCTGTGCCGCTTGGTGTCGAGGCCGACCTTGGGACGCTGCCCTCGATCGTCGAGTGGTACGCATCGCGCGGCTTGACGCCGTGGCTATCGGTTCCGGATCGGCTGTTGCGGTTGCCCAGTGGTGTCGAGCCGCATCTCGAAACGGTGGTGATGGTCGGCGATCCGCCGACGGGCGAACCAGATTCGACGGTGACGCTGATCGCGCAGCCCGATACGCAGTGGCTGCGACTGTATGAGCGTGACGTTCCCGTCGACGTGCTGACGGCCGTCGTCGACGGCGAGGTGACGTTCGCGTCGATTTCCGGTGCGGCAGTGGGACGCGCGGCGGTGACGGATGCACCCGACGGCACCCGATGGGTGGGCATCTCGGCAGTGCGAGTGACCGAGGGCCAACGCCGCCGCGGCCATGCCCGAACGCTCTGCGCGGCATTGCTGGGGTGGGGTTTGGGGCGCGGTGCGACGCGCGCGTATGTGCAGGTTCTGGTCGACAACGCCGCGGCGATCGCGCTGTACGAGTCGATGGGCTTCAGTACTCAGCACCGGAGCCGCTACATCGATGCTCGTAGCCTGTAGCCATGCGGCTCGCCACGTGGAACGTCAACTCCATCCGCGCCAGGGTGGACCGCGTCGTGGACTGGCTGGAGCGTGGCGATGTCGACGTGCTGGCCATGCAGGAGACCAAGTGTTCTGACGAGCAGTTCCCGGCGATGCCGTTTCTTGCGGCGGGCTACGAGGTGGTGCACTGCGGATTCAATCAATGGAACGGCGTGGCGATCGCGTCGCGTGTCGGGTTCGACGACGTGCAGGTCGGCTTCGACGGCCAGCCGACGTGGAGCGACAAGCCGGAAGTGGAAGCCGCTGCGGAGGCGCGGGCTTTGGGCGCGACGTGCAACGGCGTGCGGGTGTGGAGCCTCTATGTGCCGAACGGTCGATTCGTCGGCTCGCCGCACTATCAGTACAAGCTGGAATGGCTTGCGGCGCTGCACGAAGCAGCGCGCAAGTGGTTGGCAGACGATCCGTCTGCGCAGATCGCGTTGGTCGGCGACTGGAACATCGCACCCACCGACGAAGACGTGTGGAGCGTGGAGTTCTATCAGCACAGCACCCATGTCACCCCACCCGAGCGCGCGGCGTTCAACGCGATTGTCGATAGCCAATTCAGTGACTTGGTAAGGCCTTTCACTCCGGGTCCTGCGGTCTTCACCTACTGGGACTACACCCAGCTGCGGTTCCCGAAGAACCGCGGCATGCGCATCGACTTCATCCTCGGCTCCCCTGCGCTGGCAGAGCGTGTGACCCACGCAGAAATCGTGCGCGAGGAACGCAAAGGCAAGGCACCCAGCGACCACGCACCGGTGATGGTCGAACTCGCGTGACCACCTGTGGATAACCTTCTTCTTGTCGGCGGTCCAACGACACGGACCGGTGCACGTCAAACTGCGCAATTGGTTGTCGACCGCAGGTTCAAAACCCGCAAATTGCATTCGGCCCAAGATTAAACTCACGTCCTTGTCGGCCGGTTTGCTAGCCCGGGGACGAGGGGGCCAAATGAAAAACGACAATGAAGCCGAATTGCGCTTGGCGCTCGTGTGTTACGGCGGCGTCTCGTTGGCTGTGTACATGCACGGCGTCACTAAGGAACTGCACAAACTGATTCGCGCCTCGCGCAGATTCAACGAACACCCAGCAGAGAATCCGTTCCGCGGCGGCTCCGAGGCGGTGTACTTCGAGGCATTAAAGGACCTCGCTGCCGCTGGCCGAAGGGTCGATGTGAGCATCGACATCATCGGCGGCGCCTCGGCGGGCGGCATAAACGGTGTTGCCCTCAGCAAGGCGCTCGCCCAGGACGCGGACCTGGAACCGCTGACAAAGATATGGATCGAAGAGGGCGATTTCCGCAAATTGTTACGCGCTCCGTCGTTCGCCGGCCTGCACGCCCAAGTCGCCATGGACCTCGTGGCACAGCTCGCCAACCTGTTCAAGCCACGCTCACCTCTGCGTGGCGAACGGATGTCAGAGTTGCTTCTCAGCGCGTTGAGGGATATGGACCAAAACCCCGACACATCCGGCCTGTTGCGCTCGGACGGGAAGCTCCAACTCTTCGTCACCGCCACCGATTTGACCGGATTCGAGGTGCTGGTTCCCTCTGGGGCCGGCGGTGCGAGTCAGCGCGATGCATATAGCGCGCAAGTATTCGAATTTCATGGTGAACCCGGCGACCTCACCCACTTCGGACCTGAATACACAGCCACCCTGGCTTTCGCCGGACGAGCAACGGCGAGTTTCCCAGGCGCATTCG
The DNA here is from genome assembly GCF_035697385.1 of Mycobacterium sp. Taxonomy (GTDB): domain Bacteria; phylum Actinomycetota; class Actinomycetes; order Mycobacteriales; family Mycobacteriaceae; genus Mycobacterium. Next base: position 35,550 of record NZ_DASSCY010000268.1, read on the forward strand.
CTCCCATCGGCCAGAAGTCCTTCCAAGCCGAGACCAGAGAGCCGCATCTGGCGTTGCACACCAACGTGTTTCGCTACGACTATCCCGACCCCGAGCGAGCGGAGAGCGCGGTATTCGTCGACGGCGGTGTGCTCAACAACGCTCCGTTTGACGTCGTAATCGATGCGATTGGTCGGCGGTCCGCCGAAACGCAGGTATACCGCCGACTGGTCTACATCCAACCCGATCCGGGTCGCAGACTCGATGAGATGGCCAATCAGACGGTTTCACAGGACCGGCGCTGGCTGCCGGATCTGTGGGCTGTGTCGGGGGTTCGCGGCAGCCACCCGATAGTGCTGGATCTGCTGAAGCTTCGCGACATGAATTGGCGCATCGCCGAAGTCGCCGCCATCGCGGATCGCCAGATGAACTACGTCCAGATGCAGATCGCCGAGGCGCGAAAAGCGATGACGCCTCATGTCGGTGCGACGGTTCCGAGAGGGAGTGCAGAATCCCAGCGCGCGGCGACGGCGGAGACGCTCACAGAAATCAAAGCCGCGCTCGGCGGCAACGACGACGTGCAGGAACTGTCGGACAAGTTGCACAAGCGGGCAGAACTCGCCCTCGGGCCTGCATGGCAGACCTACCAGCGGCTGAAGTTCGAGGCCACCGCCCGCCGCCTAGCGGTCGAGCTGGCCTTCCGCTTCGGGTTCCCCCACAAGTCCGGGCGAGCGAGCTTCGGCCGCGCCGCCATGTTGGCGTGGGCTCAGCGGACGGCGGATTGGATTGACGGCGGAGACGCGCTAAGCGAAGAATTGCGGGCGACCGATGTGCCCTATCGCGAGCGGCGGTTGATGTTCATCATCGCCGGAATCAACGATCTGTACCCCAAGGACGGCCCCAACCGCGGAGCTCCTCCGCCGCGGGAGTCATTGGATTCTCTGAAGACGCAAGCGTGGGGGATTCTCACCGGCCTTCGGGTCAAGACGAAGAACGTCGTGCAGGCCCTCCCACAGGAGAAAGTGGAGTTCCTCTCTGACTTCGACAATAAGACGATGCTCGACAAGCCCGAGGACTTCGCCCTCCAACGTAGGTCAGAGTTCGACGCGCTGTTCGATGCGTACCGCGTCGCCTTGGCCGGCGTACTGGGAAACGACAGTGCTCGCCTCTGGGAAGAGTTTCGGAAGGGCACCGCCACTTGGACCAACGAGGAGGCCGAGCAGGAATTGCTCAGCCGCTACCTCGGCTTCCCGCTGTGGGACGGCATGATATTTCCGACGATCACATTGACTGAGCTGCCTCAGTTCACACCGATCGGGGTATCGCAGTTCAGTCCGCTTGAGGCCCGCGCCCTCACGGCGGTCGACGAGCACGGCAATGAGGTCCCCAAGCTGCAGGGCATTCCGCTACATCACTTCGGCGCCTTCCTGGACCGGAAGGCTCGCGAAAATGATTACCTCTGGGGAAGATTGGATGGAGCCGAACTGATCCTGCGCACCCTGCGAGACGTCGCTCCGCAGACGTCGGGTGCAGGTGCGCTGGGACGCTTGGGCGACGTGCTCACCGCGGTCCTCGACAGCGAGCGCGGGCTCAAGAAAGTCCCGCAGTACCTGTGGGACCACCTCGACAAGCAAGTCAAAGAGCTGACCAACACTGACACGCGTTGACCGAGCCGGGTGTGACGGGACAGTCCATCACCCGAACAGCGGGAACGCGCGCTTGCGCGCCAAGGCATCCATGCCGCGCTGGATGGTGTTCTGCACTTCCCAGTACTTCTCTTCGACGTACCCGTCGTCGTCGGCACGCTGCGGATCATGATCCAGTTCGACGGCCGGCATCAGCCGAGTGCGGATTTTGGCCGGCAGTGGGAACTGCGGCAGCGCCGCCGGCGCGATGCCCCACGGCAGCGAGACCGCAAGCGGAAACACCTTGATACGCAACAGTTTGTCCAGTTGCAGCGCACGCGACAACTGATCGCCGCGAATCAGCACCGGCATCGCGTCGCCACCGCCGACGGTCGCGATCGGCACGATCGGCACACCGGCGCGAATCGCCATCTTCACAAAGCCCTTGCGGCCGGCCAGATTAGCGCGATCACGCTCAGCCCATGGCCGCAGCGAATCAACCTCACCGCCGGGCCACACCGCGACGTCGCGTCCCTCTGCCAACGCTGTGGCCATCGAGTCCGGCGCCGCCGGGAGCACACCCATCGCACGGAAGTAGCGGCCGATCAGCGGGATAGCCATCAGCGCATCGTGGGCGGTTCCGTGCAGCGGCCTTTCCTCACCGAACCGACGCCACCACTGAACGCCGACTGTCCACGCGTCCCACACGAAGGGCGCACCCGAGTGAATTCCCACCAGCAGGACTGGCGGCTCAGGAAGGTTCTCCCAGCCGTCGAACTCCATCCGGAACCAATAGTCGACGAGCGCGTTCCAGAAGTATTTCTGCCGCTGCATCGTCGCCTCGTCCGGCCCGCTCAGCTCCCATTCGCCGGCGCGTTTGTTCAGCCAGCCGGTAAGACCTTCGTCGTGCTGACGACGCCGGGCATTCATCTGCACGCGCGCTTCTTCGGCTTGCTGCTGTGCCTGCTGTCGAACTTCGCGTGGCCTGCTGTCGCTCGTGGTTGTCATGTGAATCGGGATACCCGGGCTGGCTGTGGATAACTCGTAGTCAACCTACTTGGCGGTGGCAGTGCTGGTCGCGACGCCGCACCATCAACCGGTCGACTCCGTAGTGCGTGCGATCGACCCGGAGGCAGCCAAGGAATGCCAGGTGGGGCCGATGATGACGCCACATCAGCATCTCCGCGCAGAATGCCCAACCTTTTCAATGTCGCGAGCCAAGTACCTCTTCGCATACCCGTCGTCGTGAATCCGTAGCGGTGATGGGCGGGTAGTGGTCATGTCGCGACCCGCTCGGTTGGCTGCTCAGATCTGGTCGCGGCGCGGCGATTTCGCCAGTGCTCTAATCGCGAAGGCAGTTGCCGGATGATTTCCGGTGAGACGAACGCGAGATACAGCACGAACATGGCCGGGCTGAAGAAACCAACGGCAACGGTGACCAGAATGATGGAGTGCAGTACCAGGCCGACGACCAGCACCACGGGCCGGCATCGCCGGTTCCAGACCAGTATCCCGATCATCAGCTCGACAAGCAGTGTGCCCCATGTCGCGACGTTCATCAGGAGCGCACTGGTGGAGATCCATTGCGGGGTCGGGATTATCAACATGTCTTCGAGCCGAAGCGCATACGACATCGCTGTGCCGTCGGGCCATTTCTCGCCGGTCATCCGGCTCTGGAAGGTGGCCAGGTAGATCAGCGTCAGCTGAACTTGCATGAGCCGAATCGCCCACGGCGCACGGATCTGGGCCGACCAGAACGACCCGGTCGTCCGGCGCTGATCCAGTGATAGCGCTGTCCCGCACGGCGACAGCGCGAGAATCAGCGCCTCGACGCGTATCAGGTTGTCACCTGAGTTGAAAACGTAGGGATTGCGGAATTCGAACGACATGACGAGGACACAAACGATCAGCGCGGCCAGTCTGCTGTGCCACCCGACTGTCAACGCGATCGCGGACACCAGCAGTAGCGTCCAACCGATGATCAAAGCCCGGTCATCGGTCCAGATCTCGAAAACCCCCCACTCGAAGGGCCTCGTGGGTTGCTGTGCAACGACGCCGTCCGAGCTGAAGAGAGCGTCCAAATCCGGCGTCAGCGACAGCGTCCACAGTGTTGCGAGAGCGCCGAAGGCAATTCTGACGGCGCCGAGGGTGTAAGCGGGTTCGGGGCGAAACCAGAATGTCCGCCACCTGTCAGTGAGTGCTCTGATGAGGGATCCGGAGGTGCGAGCCGATTCGGTCATGGCCGGCCGTTCAGGGCTTCGTCGTAGATCGTCTCCACCGTTACGGTTTTGGGACCATCCTCGCCCGGAGCCGGCAGGAGTTCATTGCTGAACAACATCTGAACGCGCACAGGACGTTCCGCGGGAGTGGTGAGCTCGCGGACGACCCAGTGCGCGATTCCCGGCCGGCTGGCGGGCACGCGGATCGCCTGCTCCTTGAGTTTTTGCCAGTGATACCAGGCAAACGGGCCGATCACCCGATCGCCGCGATGCCAGGTCCACACGCGTTCAGAGCCGTCGGCCATCGTGACGCGTACCTGCATGTCCTCGAGACTCGAAACCGGCTCTGGCGCATACATTCGCCAGTTTTGCTGCAGCCCGGTCGCGGCGGCGATCGGACGCAGTGTTGGCGTCATCGTCCGCTTGATTGGGGAATCCGGCAGGTTCCACACCACCCCGATGAGGACGATCAGGGTCACGATCCCGCTGATTATCGCCTCGCCGACAACTGACCTCTCAAACCGTTGCCCGAGGCCCGACAGCTTGTTGACGACCGGGCTGCGGTGTCGTGTCGGGCCTTTGCCTAGAAGAACCACCATCCGCCACTGCCGCTGCGGCCGCCCGGGCGGCCCGACAGCCCGAGCAAGCCCAGGAATGCACTGATGAGTCCGCCAAGGAAGGCCAGCGCCCGCGAGACGAGATCCCCGAAGAAGCCGAAGAAACCGCCCGGAGTTCCGGAGGTGTTGCCACTGGTCCCACCCGAGGCGCTCCCACTCGTCCCACCCGAGGCGCTGCCACTCGTCCCACCCGACGCGGTCCCACTCGTCCCACCCGACGCGGACCCACTCGTCCCACCCGAGGCGTCGCCGGTCGTAGCGTTGGTCAGCACTACGGGTGATGGCGGCTCGGCCGGTTGGTACAGCGCGAGGCCACAGACGGCCAGTCCACCAGCGAACAACACCACGCCACCTCTGCGACGCATGGCCGCGAACGACGATTGTCTACGCGTGGCGGCGGGATCCAAACGGTGTCTGGGCAACGGGCGTTCGGCGGCCGGTCGGACGGCGGAAGATTTGCGGGTGGGCACTCGTCATCGCCTCCGTGTAGACGCTAAATCCAGCGGATTTGACGCTAGTGACAACGCGGTATCGCTTGAATCAGGTGATTCCCTACGTTTTGCGCCAGAACCGAGCATCAACCGCGGCGGTGACTCGCTGAGCAGGAAATCCTGCTTCGCGACACACGTCGGCAACGGATTGCTCGGACGCGGAATCGAACACAGCCAAGACGATCTCGTCGCTGGGTATGGCAAGCGTGGCAAGCAGGCTCACGGGGGACCCGGAGGCGGAGACGGACGCCGCACACTCCATGAGGCGCGCGACGCTGAGATCGAGCGGCTCATCGGCGATTGCGGGCCGATACCACTCGACGAGGAAATGCTCGAGTGCCGGCGCGGCGATGCTCATCGCGTCAAGCTAAGTCAAATGCTCGCACGGTGAATCAGGTGTTTCCCTACTCATCGGCTCTGCCCATGAGCCGCCCGAGCTCGGCCCGCGAGCGGATACCGAGCTTTTGATAGATGCGAGACAGGTTGGTCTCCACCGTTTTCGGGCTAATAAACAACGCCGCTGCCATCGCGCGATTGGTGACACCTGTGGCCGCGAGTTCGGCGACACGTTGCTCCGAAGCGGTGAGTTCGGCTCGTGTCCGGGTGCCGCTGGCCCGATTCAGTTCTGCGCGTGCACGTTCCGCCCACAGCGGCGCGCCCAAATCCTCGAATGTCGCCAACGCCTCCCGCAGCGTCGTCGACGCGGCGTCCCTCTTCCGTTGGCGACGCTGGAGCTGACCAACCAGCAACTGAGTGCGGGCGCGTTCGAACGGCATAGGCAGCCGATCATGGTGGGCCATCGCCGCCTGGGCGGCAAGGCTGGCCGCGTCGACGTCGCCGTGGGCTGCCAGCAGCATGCCGCGGCACCGAGCGCCCACTGCCTGCATCCAGGCGCGGTCAAGCCGGGCGCCGTTGCGTTCGAGCACGCCGACGAGCGGCTCCGCGTCGGCGAGCCTACCCAGTGCAACCAGGGATTCGACGGCGTCAGGGACGAACGATGCGGCGGGAATCTCCGTCGCATCGGGTGAAACGTTGAGGTTGTACAGCAGGGGCGCGACGGCGCTCAGCGCGGCGCCGTAATTGCCAAGGGACACCTCGAGGAAACCCAACGTGGTGAGCGTCCAGACCACCAAAAGGTTTGCGCCGCTTCGCTGGCTGGCCGCGAGCGCCTCGCTGGTGTCGTGCCGGGCCTGGGCCTCTCGGCCGGCGTAGGTGGCCAGCGCGGCCCGAATGGTCATCGCCACAAACAACGGGACGTCGCCGCCCAGCTGCAGGGCCCGCTCCACGGTGTCCTCAGCGATCAGGGCGGCGCCGGTGAAGTTGCCCCGCCAAATTTCGACCAGAACACTGTGCACGGCAACGAACATCAGTTCGTTCTCTTCGCCGCGCTCGACGCAGCGCCGCCGAATGGACGCCAACTCGTGGTGGGCCGCATCGAGCCGCCCGGTCCAGCCCAGCAGCATGGCGTTCTGCATGCTGGGGCGGAAAGCCATCGGGATGTCGGCGTGGTGGTCCTCCAACTCCACCGCGCGGGCCAGGCTGGCCTCGTCAAGACCGTCGCCGCGCAAGAACCACAGAATGGCCCGCATGCTGAGTGCCTGACTCAGAGGATGCGGCTGCCCAAGCCGTTCGGCATGAACGACGGCGTCCTCGATGCTGCGCGCAGCGGCACCGAAACGCCCCGCGTTGTATCGGATGTACGACAGTGCAATCAAGAGCCGCGTTCGCAGCGCGAGATTGTCTCCCGCGTCGTCCAATGCGCGCTCGAGCACGCTGGCGGCCTCCACGAAACCGTCGTCGAAAAGATGCACAAAACCAAGCAGGCTGGACGCCTGTGCCCGCAGCGGGCCGGGGCCCAGCTGCGCGATGGTGTCCAGGAGCAGAGCCCGTGCTCGCCCGGTATCGCCGGCGTTGAAGTGGTGGCGTGCCAACTCGATCCGGCGTTCCGGGGTGTCACCGCCGAGTCCGATTGCGAGCTCCAGGAGTTCTGCTGCGGCGGCAGGAGCTCCTCGCTTGCGCGCCAATTCTGCGGCGGTATCCAGCGAGTTCAACGTGAGCTGGTCGCCTGTCGCGGCAGCCAGCGCCAGGTGCCTGGCCTTGAGTTCAGGCTCCTCGATGATCTCGGCCAGGCGGCGGTGCATCGCACGGCGGCGGGCTGTGGTGGTGTCGCTGTACACCCCACGGGTCAGAAGCGGATGGCTGAAACGCACACGGTGTCCATCGATTTCGACAATGCCCTTGTCCTGAGCCTCCTCGAGAACCGCCAGTATGTGTGCGACGTCAGTGTTGTTCGCTCGCCCTATCAACTCGACCGTGGGATCGCCGAGGCACGCCGCGGCAAGCAATACCTCCCGAGCGTCGACTGCCAAGGCACCGATCCTGGCCCGCACCAACTCGGCGAGGGTATTCGGCAACGATGCTCTACCACGCGTCTTCTGGCTATCCATTGCCCTCGCCAGCTCGATGGCATAAAACGGGTTACCACCCGAAACATCGTGAATCTGGGTCATTTTCGGTCGCGAGAACGACCGCCCGAACCGCTCGGATAGCACCGCATGCAATGCGCCTGTGCTCAGCGGACCCACGCGAATGCGGTTCAGCCCGTCTGGCCGACTCAGTTCCAGGCCCGGTCCTACCCGGCCACTGCCCGGACCGGTGCGCACAGTCGCGAGAAAACCAACCGGGCAGGTAAGCCGTCGCGCGGCCCACGAGACAATGCCCAAGCTGGTCGGATCGAGCCACTGCAGATCGTCGACCGCGATCAACACCCGCGACTCTTCGGCGAGCCGCTCCACGACGGAAATAAAGCCTGCTGCCACGGCACGCCGATCGGTCACCGGGCCGTCGGCGCTGACCCGCAATAGAACCCGGTCGATCGCAAGTCGCTGCGGCGGCGGGAGATGCCCAAAAGCAGCCTCGTCCAACTCCTCCAACAGCCCTGCCAATGACGAATATGCCAACACTGATTCCGCTGCCGTCGCCCGCGACGACAACACCCGAAACCCAAGGTCGTACGCGCGTTCCAGTGCTGCCAACCACATGGTGGTCTTGCCGATACCGGCCTCACCCTCCACCATGAGCGCCGCAGGCCCCGATGAAACCGAGGCGAGGAAGTCGTCAACCGCCCGCGATTCCGCCTGACGGCTAACCACCTGCGTGGACACGAACGAATACTGGCAGCCGGCTGCTCGCACGTCCACTCGGGCTAACTCCTTACGCAGGCGTGAATGGGGTACGAACAGCTAAATAATGCAGAATTCTCCAGACTCGCAACTCCTGGATTGGAAAGAACGCTGCTCGCACGGAATCACTCTTCGGTGCGCCGGGGACCGGCGCACGAGTACCCCACTACCTGTATTGCGCGGCGCGCCGTATTCGCGCCACCAGGTGTTTCCTATTCATCGGCGCCGCCCATGATCCGTCCAAGTTCAGCACGCGAGCGGATGTTGAGCTTGCGATAGATCCGGGAAAGGTTGGCTTCCACTGTTTTTGGGCTGATGAACAGCGCAGAGGCCATTTCGCGATTGGTGATGCCTGTGGCTGCGAGCTCTGCCACCCGCTGCTCCGAGGCGGTGAGTTCGGCCGCCCCGGTCCGGGTGCCGGTGGCCCGTTTCAGTTCTGCGCGAGCCCGATCCGCCCACAGACGCGTGCCCAGGTGCTCAAAGGCCGCCAGCGCCTCCCGCAGAGTGGCCCCCGCGGCGTCCCTATGTCGCTGGCGACGCTGAATCTGTCCCATGACCAACTGTGTTCGTGCCAGCTCGAACGGCATCGGGAGGCGTTGATGTTCACGCAGCGCGCGCTCTGCGGCCGATCTGGCCCCTTCGAGGTCACCATGAGCCGCCAGCAGCATGCTCCGGCAGCGTGCGCCAACGGCGAGCATCCACGCGCGGTCGAGCCGATCACCGTTGCGTTCAAGCACATTGACGATCTGCTCTGCGTCATCGAGTCGTCCGAGTCCAGTCATCGCCTCGGCCGCATCGGGTAGATACGCTGCGGTGATGATCTCGGTGGAATTCGGCAGCCGCTCGAGACCGGCCAGCAACGGCACCAGCGTGCGCAACGCCGCCTCGTAGTTGCCGAGTGACACCTCGAGGAAACCCAGGCTTGTGATCGGCCATTCGGACAATCGCTGCGAGCCGCAACGCTTTGCCCCTGCGAGAGCGTCCATCGCATCGCGACGAACCTCATCCACTCGGCCGGCGTACGCCCCGTTCGTTGCCCTGATCGCGAGGGCGATGCACATCGGCAGGTCGCCATTCAGTTGGAGCGCCCGTTCCGTGCTGTCCTCCGCGATGAGTTCGGCTTCGGCGAGCTTGCCCCGCCACACCTGAATGAGCGCGATGTGAAAACCGAGATAGATGAGTTCACTCTCCTCACCGCGTTCAATGCAGCGTTTTCGGATCACGGCCATTTGGCGTGCCGCGTCGTCCAGCTGTCCGGTCCATGCGAGCAGAAAGGCATTCTGCACAGCGGGGCGAGCGGAAAGCGGAACATCCGCCGCCTCGTCGCCCAGCTCGAGAGCGTGTCGCATTTCTGCCTCGTCGACACCTTCACCGAGTACGAAGCGCAACGTCACGCGCATGCCGAGTGCTTGACTCAGCAGGTTCGGCTCGCCGAGGCGGTAAGCAAGCGCCACCGCATCGTCGGCGCGGCGGCAGGCCGACTCAGGTTCCCCGCCGTTGAGCAACGCATACGCCAGCATGACCGACATCCGCACTTGGCTGGTGACGTTGTCCTCTGCCTCGGCCATGGCACGTTCCAGCAGGGCCGCAGCCTCGAGGAAGCTGTCGTCCTGCATTCTGACGGCGGCGAGCAGGAGCATAGCCTCGGCGCGCATCTCACCCGGTGCCAGTCGGTCGATGGCTGACTCGAGCAGACTCCTCGCGCGGGCTGGATCCCCCGCTTCGAAGTGATGGGCGGCAGACCGGATGCTGCGCTCTGGTGTGTCGCCGCCAAGTCCTATCGCCAGTTCGATGAGGTCAGCCGCCGCGTCCGGCGCACCCCGAGTTCGTGCCATCTCGGCTGCTGAATCAAGCGCACGTAATGTGCGGTCGTCGCCGCTCGCAGTGGACAGCGCCAGATGCCTGGCCTTGAGCTCCGGTTCGCTAACAACGTCGGCGAGGCGACGGTGCATTTCTCGGCGGCGTGAGGGTGTGGCGTCGGTGTACGCACCTCGACTAAGCAGAGGATGGCTGAAATTGACTCGGTGACCGTCGATTTGGACGATTCCCTTGTTCTCCGCCTCCTCAAGGACCGCCACGGCATCAGTATCGGTGGCACGCGCGATCAATTCCAACGTGGGTGTAGCCAGGCAGGCCGCCGCAAGCAGCGCCTCGCGACCGTCGGCGCTCAGACCACCCAATCTGGCTCGCACCAAATCTGCGAGGCTGCCGGGCAGCGCCGTCTCATTACCCCAGGTGTGGTCCTCCATGGCACGTCCCAGTTCCAGCGCATAGAACGGGTTGCCGCCCGAAAACTCATGTATACGACGCATTTTCGGCCGTGAGAACGACCGGCCGAGGCGCTCAGAAAGGACGGCGTGCGTCGCCCCGAGACTCAACGGGTGTACGCGAATTCGGCGATTGCTGTCCGGCCGTCGTAACTCCAGCGATGATCCCGCGTCGGCGTATTCGGGCGCGTCGCGCACGGTGGCAAGCACACCAATTGGCCCCGTGAGTCGCCTCGTGGCCGATGAGATGACCATCTTGCTCGGCGGATCGATCCACTGCAGATCGTCGATGGCCACCATGACGGGGGACTCCTCAGCGAGCCGTTGCACGATCGAGAGAAACGCTGCTTCGACGGCCCGCTGGTCCGTCACGGGGCCGTCGGCGGCGCTCGCGCGCAACAGAACACGATCGATGGCAAGACGTTGGGGCGGTGGCAGACTTGCAAAAGCAGCATCGTCCAACTCATCAAGCAGCGCGGCCAGTGACGTATAGGCGAGCACCGACTCAGCCGACGTCGCACGCGTTGACAGCACCTGAAATCCGAGTTCGCGTGCTTGTTCCAGCGCCGCCAACCACACGGTGGTCTTTCCGATTCCCGCCTCGCCCTCCACCACCAGCGCCGCTGGTCCGGAGGGCACAGCCGCAAGGAAGTCGGCAACGGCCCGGGACTCGACCTCGCGACTGACCATATTCGCAGGCACGAGTTAGGTCTCTCTGATCTTCATGCTTCGGCTCTGGCCATGATCCGCCCGAGTTCGGCACGCGAACGGATATTGAGTTTGCGATAAACCCGGGAGAGATTGGCCTCCACCGTTTTTGGACTGATGAACAATGCGGCAGCCATCTCCCGATTGGTGACACCCGATGCAGCGAGTTCGGCGACGCGTTGCTCGGTCGCGGTGAGTTCGGCCCGGGTCCGGACTCCGCTGGCCCGTTCCAACTCTGCGCGCGCGCGTTCCGCCCACAGCGGTGTGCCCAGCTCCTCGAAGGTCGCCAACGCCACCCGCAGCGTGGCCGACGCCGCCTCCCGCTGCTTCTCCCGACGCTGAAGCTGACCCATGAGCAGCTGAGTGCGGGCCAACTCGAACGGCATCGGGAGCCGCTGGTGTTCCGCCAGCGCGCGCTCTGCTGCAGCGCTCGCCGCTTCGACGTCGCCGGTGGCTGCCAGCAACATGCCGCGGCATCGCGTGCCGACTGCGAGCATCCACGGGCGGTCCAGTCGGCTGCCGTTGGCCTCGAGCAACTCGACGAAGCGCTCGGCCTCGTCGAGTCGCCCGAGGTGGATCATCGCCTCGATCGCATCGGGCAGGAACGGCGCAACCAAGATCTCGGTTCCGTTGGGCGCCGCGTCGACCACGCGCAGCCAGGGTTCGAGGGTGTCGAGGGCGGCCTTGTAATTGCCAAGAGATACCTCGAGAAACCCCAGCGCGGTGATGGGCCATACCGTGATGAGAAAGGGGGAATCACTCTGTTCACAGATCTTGAGTGCCTCGCTGGCGTGGCGCCGAGCCTCAAGTTCTTGTCCGGCGTATGCGGCCAGCGCGGATTGCAGCATCGGCGCCACCGCAAGTGGTATGTCGCCGCCGAACTGCACGGCTCGTTCCGTCACGTCCTCGGCGATCAGCGCGCACTCGGCGAAGTTGCCCCGCCAAATCCCGTTGAGGCCAGCGTGTAACGCGAACATCAAGAGTTCGATTTCGTCACCGCGCTCGATGCCGCGCCGACGAATAGCCAGCAACTCGTCGCGCGCCTTATCGAGCTGACCCGACCCGCCCATCAGCACTGCGCTTTGCACGGTTGCGGCAAGGAGAGCGGACATCGGCGCTTCGCGGTCCTCCAGCTCGAGGGCCCGCGCCAAGGCGGGTTCGTCCAGACCATCGCCAAGATAGAAGCTCACAAGCGCGTGCATGGCCAGGGCCTCACTCAGCAGCTGCGGTTGTCCAATCCGCTCAGCTGTTCGCACGGCATCAGCAATGCAATTTGCGGCGTCGTCGCGACGGCCAACATTGAATCGTACGTACGCGAGCGGCACCAGGATTTGCACTCGTAATACCGGATCGTCGCCAGCATCATTGAGAGCCTTGTTCAGCAAATCGGCAGCTTCACGAGAACTGCCGTCCAGCAGGCTCCATAGCCCAAGAAGTCGTAATGCCGCGGCTCGCAACGACTTCGGCGCGGGACGTTCGATGATGTTGTTGAGGAGCGCGCGGGCTCGTGCGGCTTCGCCTGCATTGAAATGATGTACTGCGGCTCGGATCTGGCGGTCAGGTGTGTCGCCTCCGAGGCGCATCGCGAACTCAAGGAGTTCAGCTGCGGCGATTGGGGCTCCGCGCACTCGGGCCAATTCGGCGGCGGTGTCGAGCGAGTCCAGCGTCAACTGGTCTCCGGTCGTTGCGGCAAGGGCGAGGTGCCTGGCCGTGAGTTCGGGGTCGTCGACGATCTCGGCCAGTCGACGGTGCATCTCCCGGCGGCGCGCTGGGGTTGCCTCGCCGTATACGCCGCGGACGAGGAGCGGATGGGCGAAACCGATGTGCTGTCCATCGATTTCGATGATGCCTTTGTCTTCGGCCTCCTCCAGGATCGCCACCACGTGCTCGATGTCAGTTTCGATGGCACGGGCAATCAAGCCCACTGATGGATCGGGTACACAGGCGGCGGCGAGCAATGCACGCCGTGCGTCGGCCGTCAAGCGGCCGATCCTTGATCTCACCAGCCCGGCGAGTGTTCCCGGCAATGACGTGACGGCATCCGTGGAACCGTCCTCCATGGCGCGTGCGAGTTCGAGGGCGTAGAACGGATTGCCGCCCGAAACTTCGTGGATCTGCAGCATTTTCGGGCGCGAGAACGATTGTCCGAGGCGATGAAACAGCAGTTTGTGCAATGCACCAACGCTCAGCGGGGGCACCCGGAAGCGACGGAGTCGGTTCGGCTCGCGAAGTTCCAACGCCACCTTCGGCCCGTCGGCGCCTGCACCAGTGCGCAGTGTGGCGAGCACACCAACTGCACCGGAAAGCCGACGCACAGCGGATGAGATGACCTGCGCGCTCGGCGGATCAAGCCACTGGAGGTCGTCTATCGCTACCAGCACCGCCGAACCCTCGGCGAGGCGCTTGACAACGGATAGGAATGCGGCTGCGACCGCGCGCTGGTCGGTCACCGGACCATCGTCCCTTACACGCAACAGAACCCGATCCATAGCTATGCGCTGCGGAGGTGCCAGCCCGGCGAAGACGTCGTCGTGAATTTCATCCAACAAGTCGGCTAACGAGGAGTAGGCGGCAACTGACTCTGCCGACGTCGCCCGCGTCGACAACACGCGAAACCCGCGCTCATGCGCCCGCTCGACAGCAGCTAGCCACACTGTGGTCTTGCCGATGCCCGCCTCGCCCTCGACGATCAGCGCGGACGGCCCGGCAGTCACGGATGCGAGGAACTCACCCACGGCCTGGGTTTCGACATCACGACTCACCACTTGCGTGGCCATGTGTGGATCTTGTCAGCCATCCGCCAGTGGGTCCACCGGTATGGCTAACTCCATTGTTGTCGTATACACCGCTGATGAGCATGGAGTCTCGTACGTTCCATTGCGCACTCGCAACGCCGAACTGCCTGCTAGTGCGGGTCACGCCTCGTTGTCGGCGTAGCGACCCGGGTTGAACAGCGACGCGATCAAGCCGATCACCATCATCACCGTCGCCGCGCCGAACACCACTACGAGGCCGGTGTGGAACGGCTCGGTGATGAGATGCGGAAAGAATGTCTGGCCGGTCAGCACGTCGGCGTTGACGCCGGGCTGCTGCAACGCGCCCGACGGCCCCAGCAATTCGCCAATCGGGTTGTAGCCCAAGAACGCCGCGAACAGGCTGCCAACCGGCGGCAGATTCGCCACTTCGTGCGCCACCGTCGCCGACACACCCTGCTCCTGCAGCCCGGCGCTCATCGCGCTCGGCAACGTGTTGGCGAGACCGACGATCATCAACGAGAAGAAGATTCCGATCGACAGTGACGAGCCCGCATTGAAGAACGTTGCGCGCACACCCGACGCGGCACCACGTTCGGCAGCCGGAACGCTCGACATGATCGCCGCGGTGTTGGGCGCGGTGAAGATGCCGCCTCCCAGTCCGTTCAGGAAGATCAGGAGCGCGAAGACCCAGTAGTTGAAGTCGACGGGGATCATCATCAGCGCGACGAACGAGCCCGCCATCAGCGCCATCCCGCCGACGGTAAACGGCCGGGCGCCGAAGCGGTCCGACAGCGACCCGGCAATTGGTCCTGCGACAAGGAAGCCCACCGTGATCGGCAGCATGTAGATGGCCGCCCACAGCGGTGTGGATTCAAACTCGTAGCCCCGCAAGGGAAGCCAGATACCCTGCAGCCAGATGATCAGCATGAACTGCAGACCGCCACGGCCCACGGACGACATCAGGCCGGCGAGGTTGCCCATCCCGAACGCGGTCGACCGGAACAGCCGGATGTTGACCATCGGCTGGGCCACCCGCAGTTCGATGAGGCAAAACGCCACCAGCAATGCCAGCCCGATCCCGATCGCGCCAAGCACCCACGGGCTCGTCCATCCCGTTGTCGAGTTGCCGTAGGGCTGGATTCCGTAGGTGATCCCGACCAACACGACCGTCAGTCCGACACCGAACGTCACCGTGCCCGCCCAGTCCAACCGCCCGGGCGTCCGTACCCCGAGCTCCTTCAGCGAGCGCACGCTCCAAATCGTGCCGAGGATGCCGATCGGCACGCCGACCCAGAAGATCGCGCGCCAGTCCCACTCGGACAACAGGCCGCCGATGAGCAGGCCCAGGAACGACCCGGCCACCGCCGCCACCATGTTCACGCCGAGCGCCATCCCACGCTGGTTGGCCGGGAACGCGTCGGTCAGGATCGCCGACGATGACGCCATCAACATCGCGCCACCGACGCCCTGGACCACCCGCCAGGCGATCAGCCACAGCGCTCCCGCGTCGAGGTGCAGCGGATCGAAGGACAACGCGATCGCCGAGAGCGTGAACACCACGAAACCGATGTTGTAGATGCGGACCCGGCCGAACATGTCGCCGAGGCGGCCGAACGGGACCACCAGCACGGCCGTCACGACCAGGTAGCCCATCAGCATCCACAGCAGATAACTGACGTTGCCCGGCGCCAGCGGGTTCAGGCCTATGCCGCGGAAAATTGCCGGAAGGGAGATGAGGACGATCGACGCGTTGATCGTCGCCAGCAGCGTGCCCAACGTGGTGTTGGACAGCACCACCCACTTGTAGAAGGGGTGATCGTGGTCCATGCGCCGGCGTCGGCGAGCGGTCTCGGCTACGGCCTGTTCAGGATCAGCGACAACTGGGGGTTTGGTGGGCTCAATCTCAGTGGTCAAGTGTCTTCGCTTATGTGTCGACGTCGTTAGTTACGTATCAAAACACATATATTAGCTATGCAAATCATCGCAAGCAATTCCTGTTCCCAGTGACCGGGCACGGCCGACTGCGCTAGGTTGGCCAGTGTCCGAACGCGGGAGCGCACACCAAGTGCGCTGAGAGGACGGCTGGGGCCGTCGACCGTACGAACCTGACCGGGTAATGCCGGCGTAGGGAGAAGAAATGACTGGCGTTGTTGTCGATCCATCTGTGACCACTGGCCCCATCGCGGGCAGCACGAAGATTTATCGGGACGGGGTTCCGTTTCGCCGGGTGAACCTGTCCAACGGCGAGCACCTCGACCTGTACGACACCTCCGGCCCGTACACCGATGCCGACGCGGTCATCGATTTGCACGCGGGCCTACCGCCACGGCCAGGCGTCGTGCGTGACCGCGGCACCCAGTTGCAGCGGGCACGTGCGGGCGAGATCACCGCCGAGATGGCGTTCATCGCCGCCCGCGAGGGTGTCCCGGCCGAGCTGGTGCGCGACGAGGTGGCCCGCGGCCGCGCCGTGATCCCCGCCAACCACAACCACCCCGAGAGCGAGCCGATGATCATCGGCAAGGCGTTCGCGGTGAAAATCAATGCGAATATTGGCAATTCGGCCGTCACGAGCTCGATCGCCGAAGAGGTCGACAAGATGGTGTGGGCAACGCGCTGGGGCGCCGACACCATCATGGACCTGTCGACCGGCCGCGACATCCACATGACCCGCGAGTGGCTACTGCGCAATTCCCCGGTGCCCGTCGGCACCGTGCCGATCTACCAGGCACTGGAAAAGACCAATGGGGATCCCGCGGAGCTGACGTGGGAGCTGTACCGCGACACCGTCATCGAGCAATGCGAGCAGGGCGTCGACTACATGACGGTGCACGCAGGCGTACTGCTGCGCTACGTTCCTCTGACCGCCAAGCGGGTGACCGGCATCGTCAGCCGTGGCGGATCGATCATGGCGGCCTGGTGCCTCGCGCATCACCAGGAATCGTTCCTCTACACCCACTTTGAGGAACTGTGCGAAATCCTGCAGCGCTACGACGTGACCTTCTCTCTGGGCGACGGGCTGCGGCCCGGTTCGATAGCCGACGCCAACGACGCCGCCCAGTTCGCCGAGCTGCGCACGCTTGGCGAGTTGACCAAGATCGCCAAATCCCATGGCGTACAGGTGATGATCGAAGGACCCGGACACATCCCGATGCACAAAATCGTGGAGAACGTGCGGCTGGAGGAAGAGCTGTGCGAGGAAGCGCCGTTCTACACTCTGGGCCCGCTGGCCACCGACATCGCGCCGGCCTACGACCACATCACTTCCGCGATCGGCGCAGCGATCATCGCCCAGGCCGGCACCGCGATGCTGTGCTACGTCACGCCCAAGGAGCATCTGGGCCTGCCGGACCGCAAGGACGTCAAGGACGGCGTGATCGCCTACAAGATCGCCGCCCACGCAGCCGATCTGGCGAAGGGCCACCCGCACGCGCAGCAGCGTGACGACGCTTTGTCACGGGCACGGTTCGAGTTCCGCTGGAACGACCAGTTCGCGCTGTCGCTCGACCCGGACACCGCCCGGTCCTTCCACGACGAAACCCTGCCTGCCGCACCTGCGAAGACAGCCCACTTCTGCTCCATGTGCGGGCCGAAGTTCTGCTCGATGCGCATCACCCAGGACGTGCGTGACTACGCCGCGAAGCACGGCCTAGACACTGAGGAGGCGATCGAAGCCGCGATGGCCGAAAAGTCGAAAGAGTTCGCCGAGCACGGCAACCGGGTTTATCTTCCACTCGCATGACCACACTTGCGCCGACTGTGCGGTTTCGTACGCAACACGCCGATGAGGCCGTACGAAACCGCACACTCGCGGCCGCGGCGGGGGCGGCACCGTGACATTCCTGCCGCTGACGCCACCGGGCGAAACCCCGCTACGGGTGATGACGATCGCCGGGTCCGACTCCGGCGGCGGCGCGGGCATCCAGGCCGACCTGCGCACCTTCGCGTTACTCGGCGTGCACGGCCTGGTCGCCGTCACCGCGGTGACGGTCCAGAACTCGGTGGGCGTCAAGGGCTTTCACGAGATTCCCCTTGAGGTCATCGCGGGCCAGATCGAGGCGGTCGCCTCCGATATCGGTGTCCAGGCCGCAAAGACCGGCATGCTGGCGTCGTCGGCGATCATCGACACGATCGCCGAGGCCTGGCGCGGTCAAGGCCTTGCCGGCACGGTGCCCCTGGTGGTCGATCCCGTGTGCGCATCCATGCACGGAGATCCACTGCTGCATCCCAGCGCGTTGGATTCCCTTAAGGGCCAACTGTTTCCGTTGGCGACGCTGGTGACGCCCAACCTCGACGAGGTTCGTCTGCTCACCGGAATTGAAGTCATCGAGTCGAATTCCCAACGCGACGCGGCCCGTGCCCTGCACGCGCTCGGCCCGCAGTGGGCGCTGGTCAAGGGCGGGCACCTGCGGTCCTCTTCGCATAGCCCGGACCTGTTGTTCGACGGCACCGATTTCTACGAGTTCGACGCAACCCGCATCGACACCGGCAATGACCATGGTGCAGGTGACACGCTCGCGGCCGCGGTGGCCAGCGCTCTCGCGCACGGCTACGAGGTGCCAGACGCGGTGGAGTTCGGAAAGCGCTGGGTCACCGAGTGCCTGCGCGCTGCATACCCATTGGGCCACGGCCACGGCCCGGTGTCGGCATTGTTCAGACTGAACACATGAACCTCGAGCAGATCGCCGGCATCGCGCACGAGCCCAAGGGCAAGGCCAAAGGCACCGTCGTGCTGACCCACGGTGCAGGCGGCAGCCGGGAGTCGCCGCTGCTGAAGAAGATCTGCGATGAGTGGGCCAGCCGCGGCTGGCTGGCGGTGCGGTACAACCTGCCGTATCGCCGGCGTCGACCAAAAGGCCCGCCGTCCGGAGCCGCCAAGGCCGACCAGGCCGGTGTCGTCGAGGCCATCGAACTGGCGCACACACTGGCCGCCGGACCCGTCATTGCAGGCGGTCACTCCTACGGCGGCCGCATGACATCGATGGTGATCGCGAACGACGCGGCAGAAGTCGACGTGCTGACCCTGTTCTCCTATCCCCTGCATCCGCCCGGCAAGCCGGAGCGCGCCCGCACCGAACACCTGCCGCTGATCTCGGTGCCGACGGTGTTCACCCATGGCACGTCCGACCCGTTCGGGACGATCGACGAGCTGCGCCACGCCGCGGCGCTGATCGCTGCCCGCACCGAGCTCGTCGAGATCACCGGCGCCCGCCACGACCTGGGCTCGAAAACTCTCGACGTCCCGGCGCTGGCGGTCGACGCGGCGCTCCGGTTGCTCGTGTAATCGCCTGGTCAGACCGCCTCGTGGCGTGAAATTTGCTGCTAAGGTCACCGCGTGAGCATGCCGCCGGGCAATCCGCCGCCATACGGTCCACCTCCGTCAGGGCCGTATAACCAGCCGCCCTCGGGACCGTATAACCAGCCGCCGGGGCCCCAAGGCCCGTACCCACCTCCTCCGCCGCCGCCCTATGCCGGGCAGCCGCCCGGATACGGTGGCCCACCGCCGAAGAAGAAGACGCGGTGGGGCCTCATCATCGGAATAGTGGCCGGGGTCCTCGCGCTGTTCGTCATCGGCGCCATCGTGTTGGTGTTGGTCATCGCCAAGGACACGGTCACCGCGACGGACGTCCAGGTCGGCGATTGCTTCGCCGAGATCCCTGACAGCGCAAGGGTATTGACCATCAAGACCGTGGATTGCGAACAGCCGCATGCCGGCGAGGTCTACGCGGTGCTGAATATGCCCGACGGCGACTTCCCCGGTGAGGCCGCAATCGAGGAGTACCAGAACAAGTGCGAGCCGGAACTGGCCGCCTACTCGCCCGATGCCATGACCGACGACTCAATACAGATGTATGTGCTGTATCCGACCGCGGAAACATGGGAACAGGGCGACCGCGCGGTGACCTGCGTCGCGACCCTGGACCCGCCGCGGACGGGGTCGATCAAGGGCTGAGCCGGTCGTCGAAGTTAGCGGTACCTGAGGTACCGTCTGGGTCATGTCTTCGGAGCAATTCGACGTGGTCATCGTCGGAGCCGGCTTCGGCGGGATCGGCGCGGCCATCCAGCTCAAGCGGTTGGGTTACGACAATTTCGTGATCCTCGATCGCGAGGATGACCTGGGCGGCACCTGGCACGTCAACCGCTACCCCGGCCTTGCCGTCGACGTGCCCACCACTACCTACTCCTACTTCTTCGAACCGAACCCGAACTGGTCGCGGCTGTTCACCCCGGGACCGGAGATCAAGCGGTACGCCGACGACGTCGCCGACAAGTTCGACGTGCGCAAGCACATGCGGTTCAACACGGTCGTCGAAGGTGCGCGCTGGGACGAGGAGGCGAGCGCCTGGCGGGTCACGGTGGCCGATGGTGAGACGCTCACCGCGCGCTACCTGATCACCGCGACCGGCTTCCTATCTCAACCCAAGGTGCCCGACATCCCGGGCGTAACCGACTTCGCC